>CANBFZ010000360.1 GCA_947367725.1 uncultured Eubacterium sp. | reverse complement strand
TCGCAATGCAGAAACCGATGGAAGTACCAATGCCGGATACCACGCTGGTAATAAAGTCGTTAGAAGACTGCACATTGGTCAGCGCGGTCCCCAAAACAGCACAGTTGGTAGTAATCAGCGGCAGGAACACACCCAAACTCTGATACAGCGGCGGAACCATCTTTTTCAGGAACAACTCTACAAGCTGTACCAAGAAAGCGATGACCATAATAAATACAATGGTCTTCAGATAGGTCAGATCAAATCGAACCAGAAGAAAATCGTAGAGCAGGCTGGATACGGCCGAAGCGATGGTAATGACAAAGATAACCGCGCCTCCCATACCGGCAGCCGTTTTGACATTCTTAGATACACCCAGAAACGGGCAGATTCCAAGAAACTGGCTCAATACAACATTGTTAATCAGTGCTGTCGTAAGAAGTACTAAAAACAAACTGTTACTCATTCTTCTCTACCTCCTTACCAGCAGCAGGGCATGTTTCGCAGTTTCCACTGCATCCGCCTTCGCCTTTTACGTGACGATTTGCCCCTTTCAGTTTAAGCTTATTCTGTATCATACAGAGAATGGAAAGTACGAAGAACGCCCCCGGCGCCATGACAAAGATGGAAATTGGCTCGTAGCTTTCCGGCATAATTTGCATGTTAAAAATGGTTCCATTTCCAATCAATTCTCGAACCATACCGATGACAGTCAGACCAAAGGTAAACCCAAGACCGATGCCAACACCGTCGAAGGCAGAAAGGAACGGTCCATATTTGGACGCGTAAGTCTCTGCTCTGCCTAAAATGATACAGTTTACAACGATCAGCGGAATAAAAATTCCAAGACTTTCAAAAAGGAAAGTCATATAGGCGTGCATCAAAAGTTCCACGATGGTTACAAAAGATGCAATGATGATGATATAAACCGGTACTCTGACGCCACCGGGAATCACTTTTCGCAAAAGTGATATAATCAGGTTAGACATAATCAGTACCGCCATGGTTGCAATTCCCATACCAAAACCATTGCTGGCACTGGTGGTAACTGCCAGGGTCGGACACATACCGAGCATGAGCACAAAGGTTGGATTTTCCTTGATGATGCCGTTATATAATCTTTCTAATACTGCTTTCATCCCTCTCACGCTCCTTTCAGTTCTTTATGATAGTAATCGATTGCACCGTTTACCGCGGTCAGTACCGCATCTGTGGTGATGGTTGCCCCTGCAATCATATCAATTTCATTTTGCTCTATCTTCGCACCGGAAGCCACGTGAGACACAGGTTCGGCTTTCATGCCGATAAACTGCGCTGCAAATTCATCACTGGTGCATTGACCACCCAGCGTCTTTGTTTCGTTACAAACCAGCGTTGCAAATCCTTTGATCATACCGTCGCTGCCGATCCCCAGCGCAATCTGTAAATCTCCATCATATCCGTTGTGTGCGGTGACGATTACAACATAGCCAGCATCTTTTGCTTCTTTCACTGCATTCACCGTATAGTTCTCACCAGATACTTCATCAAGTTTATGGTCAATAAGACTTTCTGGATCCGCGTCCGGGAACGCTTTTGCCATCGGATCTACTTCCTCCACCGGCGTCAGTCCGCCGCCGAAATGTGCCTGATAAAACGCGATTGCTGCATTGGCTGCATCGGTCACAGCACCAGTCGTAATCGTAGCGCCGCCGATTGCGTCGATTTCGTTATCAGCAGACGCACCTGTCTTGCTGTAAGCAAGAGCCTCTGCTTTCTTTCCTTTAAATTGTTCTGTGAACGCAGGCTCTGTACATTTGGAACCCAGTCCTGCTGTCTCAGAATGAGAAACAACATTAAATCCAGTCAAAACGCCGTCTGCAGTAATCCCCACAGCGACCTGAATATTACCGCCATAACCGCTCGGCGAAGTTGCTGCAATGACATAACCTTTTGGCGTACCACTGGAATCGGCTGTATCTACCACAGCCAGTACATCGTTGACAAAACATCCGCTGTAGCCTGCTTCACTTAACAGATCCGCAGAGCCTTCCAGAAGGGCTTCCGTATTGTCAATCTGCGCAAAGCCTTTCGCTTCCGGATAAACTACTTTGTATACTTCTGCCCTGGCATTGATTTCTGCCTGCTCAATGGGCGCTTTTGTCACCTGGTAAACCACGGAAAGCGCCAGAATTGCCACAAAAGTGACTACGACCAAAACCAGTGTGTTGGTCAACATAGATGACTTTTTCTTCATGCTTTGCTTCCTCCTTTCGCTTTTTCACTGCCGAAAGGTCTTGGAATCGTTACCTTTTCGATGAGAGGTACTAACAGGTTGCAGATGATAATCGCATAAGAAACACCCTCTGCAGAAGAGCCTACTGTTCTGAACAGCGCCGTGAACAGACCAAGCAGTACGCCGTAAAGCAACTGCCCTTTCACCGTAATTGGGCTGGTCGCATAATCAGTCGCCATAAAGAACGCACCGACAAGCAATCCGCCTGAAAGCACCTGTGCTGCCAGATATACTGCACTGGTATCTC
>CANBFZ010000359.1 GCA_947367725.1 uncultured Eubacterium sp. | reverse complement strand
GAACCGTCGACCTCCAGCGTGACAGGCTGGCATTCTAACCAACTGAACTACCAGGCCGCGTTACTTGTTCACTTGTCGCACGCCTTGCAACAAATGCCCTGCGTAATCCGACTTTCATTCATACACTGTACGTGCTGATCTGGTCACTGTGAAAAATGGTGGGCGTTATAGGGCTCGAACCTATGACCCTCTGCTTGTAAGGCAGATGCTCTCCCAGCTGAGCTAAACGCCCGCAGTGTCCATCGCTTGTTTGCTCGGCACGTTTACATAGTATACTATATCGCGCAGAACTTGTCAAGCACTTTTTTATTTTTATTTTTGCCTCAGTAGCATCATTTGATCGCTTCATGAGCCGAAAATCATATTATCATATTTCCCTAATCCTGTCAACAAGAAATTGGTAAGTTTCTCAATTATTTTTCCTTCCAACTCGTTCCTGTCTGACTGACTGTGAAACCGGCTCTGCTCTGCCGCCGGATAACCCGGTGATAATCTCTGTTACCGCAGCAGCATCCTCTGGATGTACTATCATCTCAAAGGTCACCGCATCGGCATAGACTATATTAGCAAACTTTACCGGATATGTAAAGGGGGAATTTTGTATTTTATTAAATACAGCATAATCCACCCTATAGGTCAACACCTGCATTTCCTGTACATCACAAATGCCGGCGGACGCCAAGCCTAATTTTGCACTGCTTGTATAAGCGCGCACCAGCCCGCCAGTGCCCAATTTGATACCGCCGAAATACCGAGTTACCACAACCACTACATTGGTAATTCCCTCTTGCACCAGCATCTGTACCATAGGGGCGCCGCTGGTACCCTGCGGTTCCCCGTCATCGCTGGCCCACTGCACTTGAAACTGTTCTCCCAGTACCATAGCCGGCACATTATGGGTCGCATCTTTGTGTTTTTTACGAATAGATGCGATGAACGCATCCGCCTCTTCTTTCGTTTCTACCGGCTTTACATAGGCGATAAAGCGGGACTTCTCGATGACTTGTTCTGCCTGTCCCTCCTTCAAAACTGTACTAAATAATTTCATATGCTTTCAACCTCTGATAATCTTCCAAACTCACTTCTGCATCAAATACTGTGCCATCTTCCTCGTATTCCATGGATTTCACCAATGCCTTCTCGCACAAATAGGAAGAAATATCTCCCCTTGTATACGGAATCAGAAGCCGTACACTGACGTCAGAGAAGATTTTCTCTTTGATGTTATCGATGAGAAGATCGATATTTTCACCTGTTTTGGCCGATACAAATACCTGGGAAGCAGTACCGGCAGCCGTCCTGAAATCAGGTACTAAATCAATTTTATTGTACACCATAACTTTTTCTTTTGCACCGGCGCCAATTTCAGAGAGTACCTTGTCTGTGACACTGATATGAAAGCTGTGTTCTTCATAGGCACTGTCCACCACATGGAGCAGCAGGTCCGCAAAAACCGCCTCTTCCAGTGTCGCTTTAAACGCTTCAATCAGGCTGTGCGGCAGCTTGCTGACAAACCCCACTGTGTCCACCAAAATAAACTGGTGATTGCTGTCCACTTTTACACTGCGGCTCTGTGCATCCAATGTCGCAAACAGCATATCCTTTTCTGTTACAGTCTTTTCTTCCTTGTCAGTTACAGAAAGAAGCCGGTTCATCAGCGCGGATTTGCCGGAATTGGTATAGCCGACCAGTGCTACCACCGGCACACCTGCCTTTTCTCTTCTGGCGCGCTGCACGGTACGTGTGCGCCTAAGTTCTATCAGCTCTGCCTTGATATCTTCCATACGCCGCTCAATGTGACGCCGATCTGTTTCCAGTTTCTTCTCTCCAGGTCCCCTCGTTCCGATACCGCCGCCCTGGCGAGACAGGGCTTTTCCAAATCCGGTCAGCCGGGGCATTCTGTACTGCAGCTGCGCAAGTTCCACCTGCAGTTTTCCTTCTTTGGAATCTGCTCTGGCAGCAAAAATATCCAAAATCAAAATGGTTCGGTCAATCACCCGCACGCCGATGGCGTCTTCCAGGTTGCGAAGCTGCATTCCCGTCAGTTCATCGTTAAAAATCACCACATCTGCTTCCATGGCTTCTGCTAGTTCTGCAACTTCTGTCACCTTTCCCTTTCCGATCATCGTTGCAGTATTGGGTTTTTCCAGTACTTGTATGACCTTGCCCAGCACCTCTGCGCCGGCAGCCTCCGCCAGTCCGGAAAGTTCCTCCATAGAGTAAGAAATATCTTCTTTTCTCTGCAGTCCTACTAAAATCGCGCGATATGTTTCTTCTGTAATAATCTCATTGTTTTCATTAAATCTAAGCATAGCTTTAGTATAACACAAACTCCATGGAAAAGTCATCATGTTGCATCTAAAATATCTTCTTTTGGCACATTGACATAGCTATCTGGCACATCGCCAACGATGACAGCCTCCGAAATCAGTACTTTATTTGTGATTTTTACATTTTCTTCAGCAAAAGGCTGCAGAATGCGCACGTTGCTTTCCAACACAAT
>CANBFZ010000358.1 GCA_947367725.1 uncultured Eubacterium sp. | reverse complement strand
ATCAGAAGCAGGAAATAAACTGCCTGCATTGGGCTTGAAAAGCAGATAATCAGCGCCGACGGAATTGCGCCGATAAACGGTCCGAAAAACGGAATTACATTGGTAATCCCTACAATGGTGCTGACCAGTACCGCATAGGGCAGCCCGAAAATCGTCATCAGCACAAAACATAAAATACCAATAATCAGTGAATCAATCAGCTTTCCGTTGATAAAACCGCCGAAAGTTTTATTGCAGAAATTGGCAAAATCCTGGATATTCTCCGCATGTTTTCTGTTCATGGTCGCCGCAATGAGTTTTTTCGTCTGCGCTTTAAACAGTTCCTTACTGTTCAGAAAATATACGCACACAATGACGCCGATCAGCATGTTCATCAGCGTCCGCAGTGTCACAATGACACCTTGGGAAATCTGCGTCATATATTCTCCGATTCTCGGCAGAAATTCGCTTTCCGTCCACACAATAAAGGAATCTCTCGCACGGCTGATCACTGCCTCTGCTGTACCTGCAAGTTCTGGAAACCGTTCCGCTGTAAATGTATGTTCCACCCAATGAATCAGTGCATTAAATTTGTCTGGTGCTTCCTGCACGAGCCCAATGATGCTGCGGATGGTTTCTGGTAAAACCATGGCAAACAACCCTCCGACCACACCAAAAAGCACAAAAAGAGAAACCATCGTCCCCATCACTCTGGCAAGCCGGAACGCCGTCTTCTTTTTTCTGAATCTGCTACACGCGATGCGATACATCCTCCGCACCACAGCATTGTAAACAGGACACAGCAGGTATGCCATGACCAGCCCGAAAATAAACGGAAACAAAATCGTGGTTACAGTGGACCATCCCTCCTGTACACGGTCAAAATGTATGATCACTTCATACAGCACGATCAGCGCTGCACCGGAAGCAAAAATGGTAAGCCCCATCTTAGCATAATGGCTCTCGAATCGTTCCTTCAATGGTAACACCCCTGTTTCTTTCCTACTCTAATTTAAGTTAAGTTTTTCTGCAAGTCTTTAAATCTCTCTATATATTTTATACTACCACAAAAATCGCTTCTTTACCATAACAACTCCTCCAGAATATTCATAAATAGTTTTAAATTTTTATAAATTTATTCTTGACATTTTGACGGCACGTTGTATAATTATTGTATCATTCAAATATTCATACGGAGGATTCCACGCATGCAAAAGAAAATTCATGCAGATTGTCCTACTTACCTCGAACTAGAATTGAAAAATAGTGAAATTTCTACAATTAACGGCAAAGAACTCAGCAAAGAAGGCGTATCTCACGTCATCAATTATCTGGGACAGGAAGTAGACGTCACAGCAGAAGACGTAATGAAAAAAATCAAAATGCTGAATACCGTCAACGGTATGATCAAGCTCAAACTTTTTAATGGTATGGTAACAGCTGTATAACCATGGATTCGCGTAATCCAATCTCTATACAGTCATACCCGAACCTTCTTTGCGATACGAAAAAGCTTCTTAACGTATCACATCACTTTTGGCACTTGGTGTCCTATCTAGGACACCAAGTGCCATTTTTTCGTTTGTAGTGCTCTCCTCCCCGCGCCACCGCCAATGCTAAAAATCAAAAGTTCTGCAATGCACGCCCAAAACACCAAAATGCAGAACTTAAGATTGCTGACCTATTTTTCATTGGAATGTCATAGCTGCTCTTCCCTGCTCTCCGCCATCAGTTTATTCAGACGCAGATTGGCAAGAAGTTCTGTATCTTTTCCAAATTTCATGTAATTCGCCAGCGCGCTGTTGTATGCAGACTCACTTAAAGTGATCGGATACAAGTCCATACCCAGATACAGCAGTTCATATTCCATGGCTGCGCGGGCGATCAATTCGTTACACTGATCAAACGGATAAATCCGCATCAATTCATGGTGTACAAAGGCAGCAGCTTCCAACGGATTTACAACAGGATGTCCGTGAAGCGCACGAAACATTCTAGTCAATTCCTCTTCAATTTCCTGCGGCAGTACCGGGCTGTGACTTAGATGGGCAAGCACCGGCGTACGTTTACGGAAATTCCCCGCTTCACCGCCGGAAAACACACGATAAAAGCGATATAAGGTTTTCGTACACAATTCCTCCTGCAACCCCAAAAGCTGCTCCATCAGCGTCAGTGCGTCTAATAATTTGGTCACAAGCAGATGTTCTTCCAAAGATGCTTCTAGCACATACTCTCCTGCTGCAATTTTTGCCGCTTGTTCTGTATTCATGGCACTTCCCGAAAGGCGCAGATTCATCAGCACCCACTGTATTCTCTTTTCTTCTCTGTTTAAATCTCTTTTCATAGTCTTATTTTAACACAAAAAGCTACGGTTGTGGTATAATGAACGCAAATAATTAAATCAGCGTTGCTGCAGGGACGCGTTCATTGAATCATGACTGCCGATTCTACTCTCAGCGGTATCGTCATGGTATAATAACCTCACGGCGTTCGCAGAATCTAAGATTCTGACGCCTGAGAGAACATT
>CANBFZ010000357.1 GCA_947367725.1 uncultured Eubacterium sp. | reverse complement strand
GGGGAAAAGGTAGCAAGACGGTATGTATGGTACATCATTATGATATTGTGGATATCGAGGATTATAAGCTGCTCAAGCCGCTGGCATTTTCTCCTGATGCACTTGCGGCAGCCCTTGCAGCGCATAAAGACCTGCTGCCAGAGGATGCAAGGCAAGATTTGGAGGATGGGACCTTTTTGTTCTGCCGCGGCGGCTGTGATATGAAAGCTGGCGGCGCCATTCAGTATGCATTGTTGGAGGCATACAGCAGTCTTGCGGACTTTGAAGGCAACGTGATCGTATTAGGTGTACCAGATGAGGAAAATCTTTCTGCAGGCATGCGGGCAGCAGTAAAACTTCTGGCAGAGCTGAAAGAAACAAGGGGACTGGAGTACCTGATGATGATCAACAGCGAACCCCACCAGCGGAAAGATTTTGAAAGAGGCATATTTTCAGAGGGGACTGTGGGAAAAATGATGCCCTTTATCTATGTAAGGGGATTTTTGTCTCATGCAGGGAAAGTTTTTGAAGGTCTTAATCCGGTGTCTGTCATGGCGGAAATTGTAGCGCAGACAGAAGTGAATATGGAGTTTGCTGATGCGGCATGGGGCGAAGCAGCGCCGCCGCCAACCTGGCTGTATCAGAAAGACAGCAAAGATCGCTACGATGTCTCTATGCCCCTTTCGGCGCAGGGCTGTTTCAGCGTGCTGACTTTAAAACAAACCCCCGCAGAACTTTTAGACAAGGTTGCGGCGGTATGCCAAAACAGCTTTGAGACTGTCATCGCGCGAATGGATACCAATTATAAGAAGTTTTGTATTGCAACAGGGCAGCCTGTACAACCGTTGCCTTGGCGCGGAACGGTGACGGGGATACAGGCGCTTTATGAAGAAGCCAAGGCAGCCTATGGCGACGTCTTTGAAGCCGCATACCAGGCAGAAAAAGCACAGGTTTTGCATGATTTAGAGGCTGGAAAAATACACATGATCGAAGGGAATTTCAGATTGGTGGAAAAAATCTATGATTATATTGAGGATATTTCTCCCCGTGTGATCTATGGTCTTTTACCGCCTTATTATCCGAATGTATCCAATGCATACTTTGATGGAATCGCAGCAGAAGCCCAGGGTATCAGCGAAAAGTTATCCACATATGCACAAGAAGCCTATGGACAATTCTATGATAAAGAATATTTTTATACGGGAATCTGCGATCTGAGTTATATCAATATTGATCATCCAACCGCACAAAGGGAATCGGTGGCAGACGCCATGCCCCTCTTTGGGGAATACTATGATATTCCCTTTGAGGAGATCAAAGCTGTTTCCATGGCAGGCATCAATATTGGCCCGTGGGGAAAAGACTTTCACAAATTGACGGAGCGTGTGTACAAGGAGGACTTGTATACGCGAACGCCGCGGATTTTGGATCACGCAGTATCCCTTTTATTAGGATGAAGCCGCGTGCTTCTTTACAAATTGCTGAAAGTTTTTCTTTTCCCCAGCGATGAGTAAATGTATGGATTCGGTAAAGATAAAACTTTGTGAATCTACCGCCTTGATGACGTCGTTTTCTTTGTATGCGATGACGTTGAGGCGGTATTTTTTTCGCACATCCAGCTCGCCTAGACTGTGTCCAAGCCAGGATTTTGGCGGTGCAATTTCAAAAACACCATAGTCAGGGGAAAGTTCCAGATAGTCAAAGGCACTTGCAACGCTATACTTCATGGCTGTGCGCAGCGCCATATCTCGTTCGGGGTAGATGACGGCATCAGCGCCGCCTGAAAGCAAAAATTTTGCATGAAGGTCCTGGTTGACTTTTGTGATGACTTTTTTAGCACCTTGTTCTTTCAGCATCATGGTGATGATTAAAGACGTCTCCAGATTGTTGCTAATGCAAACGAAGGTTAGATCAAATTCTTCTGCACCAAGGCTTTTGATGACGGACTCGTCGGTACAGTCGCCGATTTGCGCAGCGGTCACAAATGGCGCAATTTCACTGACGCACCGTTCATCTTGATCGATGACCAGAAGCTCATGTCCAAGCTCAGAGAGCCGCAAGGACAGATGACGGCCGAATCTGCCCAGACCAATAATTAAAATAGAACGCATAGGGAATCTCCTTTTCTATTATATAGGAAATATCGATTGATCGATGTTTTCGGAATAGCAACGTCTGCTTCGCATACTCCTCCGCACATTGCATGCGCTGCGCTGTCTGTTTCGCCAAACCGCGCAGATCGATGGCATTATCCGATGAGAATTGGCTCCTGTGGATAGCGCAGTCTGTGTACAGGTCTATGGCTGCTAATTACCATAATGACGGCAATACTGCCCAGCCTGCCCAGATACATCAGTGCAATGAGCACGACTTTTGAAACGACGCCGAGGTCTGCAGTAATGCCCATAGAAAGCCCGACTGTGCCGAGGGCGGACAGCACCTCAAAGAGGACGCTTTCTGACAGAAGACGGGGATTTGCAAGAAGAAGCAAAAACGTGCAGAAAATGCTGGCAATCAAATAAAATGAAATAC
>CANBFZ010000356.1 GCA_947367725.1 uncultured Eubacterium sp. | reverse complement strand
TCAAATTTGTCAGCATAAATGACTGGGCGCAGCGATTTTGATATGATTTCACCGTAAAATGCTGACAGAAAAGCATAAAATCCAATTTTTTGTCAGCATTGCATCGATGAGGTTTCATCCCTGCCTAAGCGCACAGTGCAAAGTGAAGACGCGCACATAAAACCCATCAATTCCACAGGAGGTAATCAAAATTATGGGAATGACAATGACACAAAAAATTTTAGCAGCCCATGCCGGTCTGGATATGGTTACAGCCGGACAGCTGATCGAATGTAACTTAGACGTGGTCATGGCAAACGATATTACAGGACCTATGGCACTGCCGATTTTCAGACAGATGGCAGACAAGGTCTTTGATCCAGACAAAGTTGTACTGGTGCCCGACCATTTCACGCCAAATAAAGATATCAAGTCAGCGCAGAACGCCAGAGATATCCAGGACTTTTCCAGAGAGCAGGGTCTCACCCACCACATGGTCCAGGGTAAATGCGGCGTAGAACACGGCATCCTGCCGGAACAGGGTATCGTTTATGCCGGACAGTGCATCATCGGCGCAGACTCGCACACCTGCACTTACGGCGCACTGGGCGCTTTCGGTACAGGCGTCGGTACCACTGACATTGCAAGAGGTATGGCAACAGGTCAGGCATGGTTCAAGGTCCCTACCGCAATCAAATTTGTACTGAAAAATAAACCATCGCGCTATGTGACTGGCAAAGACATCATCCTGCACATCATCGGAAAAATCGGCGTAGACGGCGCTTTATATCAGTCCATGGAATTTGTCGGCGACGGCACCACCCATTTAACCATGGACGATCGTTTCACCATCTGCAATATGGCAATCGAAGCAGGTGCTAAGAACGGCATCTTCCCCGTTGACGAAAAGACCATCGCTTACATGAAAGAACACGCACCGGGAAAATCCTATCAGGTGTTCACTGCTGACGAAGATGCCGAATACAAACAAACCATCGAAATCGACTTATCCCAGGTTCGTCCGACAGTGGCATTTCCGCACCTGCCGGGCAACGCTCATACCATCGATGAAGTGGAAGCCGCCGAAAAAATCTACATCGACCAGGTAGTCATCGGCTCCTGCACCAACGGACGCATGAGCGATATGAGAAAAGCAGCCGCAATCCTGAAAGGCAAAACCGTACATCCAGAGGTTCGTGTCATGGTCATCCCTGCCACCCAGAAAATCTTCCTGCAGTGTATGGAAGAAGGTCTTGCCAAGATTTTCGTAGAAGCAGGCTGCGCCTTCAACACCCCTAGCTGCGGCGCCTGCATGGGCGGGCACATGGGTGTGATGTGCAAAGGCGAAAAATGCGTCTCCACGTCCAACAGAAACTTTGTGGGACGTATGGGCGATGTAGAATCCTTGATTTATCTGGCTTCCCCAGAAGTAGCAGCTGCCAGCGCCCTGGCAGGCTATATCGCAAATCCGGAAAAGACAGGAGGAGAAGAATAATGAACGCAAAAGGCAAAGTTTTAAAATATGGAGATAATGTAGATACCGATGTGATCATCCCAGCAAGATACCTAAACTCCTTTGATGCAAAAGAACTGGCAACCCACGCCATGGTGGACATCGACCCTACTTTCGTCGAGAGACTTGCGCCCGGCGACATCATGGTCGCAGGCAAAAACTTCGGCTGTGGTTCTTCCAGAGAACACGCGCCACTGGTGCTCAAAACGGCCGGTGTCAGCTGTCTGATTGCAGAAAGTTTTGCAAGAATTTTCTACAGGAACGCCATCAACATTGGCTTTCCAATTCTGGAATGTGCAGAAGCTGCTAAGGATATTGCAGAGGGTGATGCCGTAGAAGTGGATTTTCAGACCGGCATCATCAGAAACCTGACCAAAGGCACCGAATATCAGGCGCAGCCGTTTCCGGAATTTCTACAGAAGATGATCGCTGCAGGCGGTCTTGTAGACTACGTTAATTCCAAAAAATAACGAGGAGAATTACCCATGAATTATAAAATCGCAGTAGTCAGAGGCGACGGCATTGGTCCCGAAGTCATCGCCGAAACGACAAAAGTTTTAGATAAAATCGGAGAAAAATTCGGACACACTTTTGAATATACCTATGTGCTGGCTGGCGGATGCGCCATCGACGAGGCAGGACAATGTCTGCCGCCAAAAACCGTTGAAATTTGCAAAGCTAGTGACGCAGTGTTATTAGGTGCTGTTGGCGGTCCAAAGTGGGACCACCTGCCCGGCGATGAGCGTCCGGAGCGGGCACTTTTAGGACTTCGCAAAGCCCTGGGACTCTTTGCTAACCTGCGCCCTGCCATGGTTTTCGATGAACTTTCTGACGCTTCCCCGTTGAAGCCGGAACTTCTTGCGGGCGGTCTTGATATCGCCGTAGTCAGAGAACTCACCGGCGGCATCTACTTTGGTGAAAAAGGCATCATCGAAAACACCGATTTAGGTCCTGCCGCCTACGACGTGGAGCAGTACGCTGAGGGAGAAGTGCGCCGCATTGCGAAAGTCGCATTTGACATGG
>CANBFZ010000355.1 GCA_947367725.1 uncultured Eubacterium sp. | reverse complement strand
GATATCTCTGCAGATTGCAAAGACAGTCGGTCCGCTGCCGCTCATCAATGCCAGTTCCACATCTTTCTCCTGCTGCAGCTGAATTTTTAGCGCCTGTACTTTCGGATACGCCTGCAGCGTATAATTCTCCAGCACATTTACACAATTCTCATATATCAATTTGCAGTTTTTACGCGCCAGTCCCTCTGCCAGTCTGTCATTATTGGGTCTTCGCGTAATGCTGCATGTATCAATACCACGATATACTTCTTTTGTAGAAACACCCATCGGTGGTTTTGCTAGGACTACCGCCTTGCGCATGCCCGGCAGCGGCACAATCTCCGTGCCCGTTCCCGTCGCTCTGCCGCAAGTTGCTGCCAAAGAATTTTTGCGCAATTTTCTCGGCAGTTCAAAATTGGCTGCCGCCTGTCCCATGACACAAAACGGTACATCAGAACCCAGCTGCGCGCCTAGGCTGCAAAGTTCTTCCAGCGAAAATCCCAGTTTCCAGATTTGATTCAGCCCGTGCAGCACCGCTGCACCGTTGCCGCTGCCGCCTGCAAGACCGCCTGCTACCGGAATTCTTTTAAAAATACGAATTTCTATGTTCCCGCCATGTATGCTTCTGCCACACTGATCTGCCATCAGACGTGCCGCCTGATAAGCCAAGTTCCGCTCATCGGTCGGAATGTAGTATCGGTTGGTGAAAACAGAAATGTCCATTTCTCCCCGCCGCATGCCCTGCACCGGCGTATACCGGATTACAACATCATCGTGAAACGACAACTGATGCATGACCATATCCACCTGATGCATGCCGTTTTCCAAAACACCAGTTACATCAATGGACAGATTAATTTTTGCAAACGATGCAATCTTTATTTCTTTCATGAATCTTCTCAATGCGGAAAATGAGCGGAAACCCGCTCATTTCGCAATTTCTTTATTTCTTTTTCTTTTTACCTGCCGCGGCTCTTCTTTTGGCAAGTCTCTCTTCTTCTGCGATTCTGGCTTCCGCAATGGCTTTTCTTCCAGTGATAAAGCTGCTGCCGCCTGCGGAAACCGGTCTCGGCCCTTTCACCTTGTAATTGCCATTGTCCTGTTCTGCATCATCAAAATCGTCATCTTCAGCTGCCGCTGATTTCTTAGCTTTTCTTGCCGCTCTGGCCTCTTTCTTTGCCACTTCTTTCTCATGGGCCGCGATGACTTCCTGGACAGATTTACCGGTTCTCTTCGCCTCTTTATATGGGTTAAACGCCTCTTCTCTGCCAAATTCTTCTTCCTGTTTCGCCATCTGTCTCTTCGCCTGTCTGGAGGTGAAAATAAACATGCCACCGAACATAACCACCATCATAACCATATATACTTTGGTATTCTGACTCTGATTGAGTGTAGTAAAAGATACGGTTTCTTCTTTTCCTAATGTATTGCCCTGGTTATCTGTTACATCTTTCGAAATATGCAGTGTATACTCCGTATTATCCTTAATCATCAGATTCTTGTTCTCTGCAATTTTCACCGTATCCGCCAGTACCATGACCTCCTTGGCGTCTTTTGGATTGTAGAAAATGCGAATTGGAATCTGCTTTCCCTCATTGTCTGTAATGCTGAATGCCTTTTCGTTGGCCTTCACAGAAGACTTGTTTCCCATCTCATTGTTAAAGTGCAATTTTACACTCATATTCTCAATACTGGTGCTCTTCTGTCCGTCCTCCGGATATTTATCCACAATGACGAGCTGAGACTTTGCGCCGAAACACACCGAAACGGTCATCGTTATGATCAATGCTGCGAGGCATACAATTGCGCCTAATCTTTTCATGTTAGTTCCTCCGATTTGTTCTTTTTCTTTCTATTTCTAAGCTGGCCGAAAAACTGTCGCAAAAGCTGTGCGCACGCGTCTTCCATCATGCCTGTCTCTACATGAATTCTGTGATTCAGCCTGTCCTCCTGCGGCACATTGAAAACGGAACCGCAGGCACCCGCCTTTGGATCCATGGTCCCAATATACAGATTTTCAATCCGTGCCCAGATCATAGCACCCGCACACATCGTGCACGGTTCCACCGTAACATAAAGGCTGCAGCCGAGAAGTCTCCATCCGCCCAAAACCTCCGCCGCTCGGCGGATTGCAATCATCTCTGCATGCGCGGTCGGGTCCTTGGTCGTTTCCGTCAGATTATGCCCTCTTGCAATAATCTCTCCGTCTTTCACAATCACAGCCCCAATGGGAACTTCCCCAATGGCAAAGGCTTGTTCTGCCTCCTGCAGGGCTTCTCTCATAAACTTATTCATATACCTTTCAATGTTACCACAATTCCATACAGTATTCAACAGTTTTTTGTATGGATTCACGTGCACGCATCAAAACAAACCCCATTACAAAGGAAAAATCTCTCCGCTTTCTCCATCTATCCCTCCAATCCAGTATCCAAAAATTTCCTCCTGCAGTTTTGGGGTCATCTCCGATAAATCATGGTAATACTTTTCGCCGCCTCGGATTGGCTGCCACAGGACAAACTGCCCCTGCTCCCTGCAAGGCTGTT
>CANBFZ010000354.1 GCA_947367725.1 uncultured Eubacterium sp. | reverse complement strand
TCTGGAAGAGCGGCAGCGCATTTTGAAAGATTCCACAGTCGGTGCTTTTGCAGTGGTCACGGTGGCGTTTCTGCTGCTGGGCTGGTTTGCGGCTATGTCAACGGCAATTTACAGAATCAGTTATGCGGATTTATTGATTTTGCCCGTCGTCAGCCGGGCGGTCGGCGGTCTTGCGGTACTGGTTTACAAACCCATCGGTCATAGTCAATATGTGGCGGATTACAAGGCGCCAGGCAGGTGGAAATATCGGCTTGCTGTGTTGCTGCAGACAGGTCTTGTCATGGGACTTGCTGTGGTAATCGGTATTGGCTGGCTGAAAATGCTGATTTGTGCGGCAGTCATCGCCATTGTCGGTTTTATCGCTTGTTTTTATGCTAGAAAACAATTAGGCGGTATGAGCGGAGACATTGCAGGGTATACCATTTGTATCAGTGAGCTGGCAGGCATTTTCGCATTGGCAGTGCTTTAATAAAGAAAGGACGGTAGAGGAGCTATGATTTTCATTTTTGGCGGGGCGTATCAGGGAAAGCTGGAATATGCGCTGAAAACTTATGACTTAACGGAGAAAGATGTGTATCACTGTGATATGGAAACCATGGTGATTAATTTTGATAAGAAGGTGATCTATAACCTGGAGCGATTTGTGCTTGCTTGTATCAAAGAAGACGTTAGCGCGAAGGAGTGTTTGGAAGACCATATCGACAAGCTGCGGGATAAAATCATCATTTGTGATGATATTTCTCAAGGCGTGGTGCCGATTGACAAGACAGAACGGGCGTGGCGAGAGGCAACCAGCCGGTGTATGACTTATCTGGGTCAAGAATCTGACGAAGTCATCCGCATTTTCTGCGGCATTGGCAGTAAAGTAAAATAATAGGGTGAAGGGCATATGGTATCGAAGATTTATCTGATTCGGCATGGTATTACAGAGGGAAACCAAAAGAAATGGTTTTATGGCAGCGCAGATTTGCCGCTGGCGGAAGAAGGGGTGCAAGCGTTGCGCAAAGCCCTGGAAGCCGGCGTTTATCCTCAGATTTCTGCCGATGCAGATTACTATACGACCGGACTTCTGCGTACAGAGCAGACGTTTGAAATTCTATTTGGAATGCGAACCCATGGAATCATACGAAATCTGCGGGAAATGGAGTTCGGCAAATATGAGTGCCATTCTTACGAAGATTTAAAGGACGATCCGGAATTCTCTGTATGGTGCTGGGATGAAACGGGCGATGCGGTGTTATCGGGCGGAGAGACACGAAACGCTTTTGCTGCCAGGATTTCTGATGGATGGAAAGAACTCATGGGATATCATCGCTTGAAAGAACTTTCTCTCCGCCACAGCGAGATGGAGGCAGTCACCGTGATGGTCTGCCATGGCGGCGTGATTTCTGCGATCATGCAGTCGCTGTTTCCTTGTGAAAAAGGCAATATGTGGGACTGGATGCCTGATCCTGGCTTCGGTTATGTGATTGATTTTGCAGGTGGTATGCCGGCAGGGTTTGAGAAAATTAATAATCCAATCAGTGATTAAAAAAAGAAAGTTTTTGGATTTTAGTCCAAAAACTTTTGATTTTTTTGTTTTATTCTTCCACCCGCACGGAAACTTCGCCGGTGGTCAGGGTTTTGATTTGGCGCATCTCAGGTCCTTCCATGTATTCTACAACCAATCCGCCGTTTTCATCAATATCGATGGCGCGAGCCTTGATGGATGTTGTGCCCAAGTTGGGATGAACACGAATGTTTTTGCCCAGAATAAAGCACTTTGTGCGGTACTCCCGGAGGAATGTGCGGCTGTCCAAATCGTCAAGGAGTTCCATGGTTTCATTGTAGATCTCTGCTGCCAGTCTACCGCGGGAGAAGGCATTTTTTGTGCTGGAAACGCAGCCGACAATATCTGCCAGTTCTTCAGGGAAACTGCCGGGAAAACAGTTGACGCCGATACCGATAATCAGCCGGTCGATGTTTCCGGATTCAAAATTGGTCTGGGCTTCTGTCAGAATGCCGCAGATTTTTTTATTGTTGTAAAACAGGTCATTGACCCATTTGATTTTTACTTTCACCCCTGCGACTTTTTCCAGTGCGCGGCAAACGGCTACGGCAGCCGCCATGGTGACGTAAAGGGATTTGTTCAGGTCAAAACAAGGGTGCAGCGCGATGGTCATGTAAAGACCTGTGCCGGAGGGAGAAGCGAATCGTCTGCCCAGGCGGCCTTTGCCCGCGTCCTGTTTGTTGGCGAGGATCATGGCTGGCGTATCACCGAGGGTAATTTCTTTTGCAACTTCATTTGTGGAGCCTACCGTATCATAGACTCTTAGATCGCATGGGTAACGCAGATCACCCGTAACCGATGCGTCGGTGAGAATATTACTTTTTGTTTTGAGTCTGTAACCGACTCGGGGTTTGCTTTCTATATGATATCCTTCTTCACGCAGCTGCTGCATGGCTTTCCAGATGGCATTTCTGGAAACTTGCAGGGTTTCGCCGATTTTCTGTCCGGACAGAAAAATACCGGTGTTTTCGCTGAGCAGTTTTAACAGTTCTGTTTTCGTGG
>CANBFZ010000353.1 GCA_947367725.1 uncultured Eubacterium sp. | reverse complement strand
ACATAAAGTCACGGCCAGGTTAGGCATATACTCTCCCACTGAGGCCAAAAATGGCAGCCCACCTAGGAAAACATATCCCCCGTACTGCAACTGCTTTTTGCATGCTGGATGGCGAAAATTCGCAGTAGGACCGCCCACATCATGAATATAACCTTTGAAATCCGGTTTTTTCGTCAGTGCCTTGGCTTCTGCCACAAGAGAGGCTTTGCTTCTGCTTCTGACCTGCCTGCCTTGATGGTAAGTCAGTGCACAGAAACTGCAGCCGCCAAAACAGCCCCGTGCGGAAACCAGACTGAATTTGATTTCTGAAAAAGCCGGAATGCCGCCGGCTTCTGCATACATAGGATGTGCTTCGTTTTCATAAGGCAGTTCATACACATCGTCTAGTTCCTGTCTCGACAACGGCGGCTGCGGTTGATTCTGTACCACATACACCGAATCGGTATACGGTTCTACAAGCCGTTTCCCACTGATGTCATCATTATTTCGATATGCCATCGCAAAACTTTTGCAGTAGGCTTCTTTCGATGCAACAATTTCCGGATAGGATGGCAAAACCACCGTATCCTGATCCTGTTCATACTGCTTTGTCTTATAGCACGTTCCCGCAATCCAGGTGATATCTTTGACCGCAATGCCAGCATCCAGTGCCTCTGCAATCTCCACCACGGCTCTCTCTCCCATACCGTAAATCAAAAGATCCGCCTTCGCATCCAGCAGGATAGATCTGCGCACCTTATCGCTCCAATAATCGTAATGTCCAAGCCGCCGCAGGCTTGCTTCAATCCCGCCAATGATCACTGGTACGTCCTTGTATGCCTCCCTCGCCCGATTGCTGTAAACAATCACCGCTCGATCGGGGCGCTTTCCACTGACACCGCCCGGTGCATACTCGTCGGTACGCCGCTTTCTTTTAAAGACAGAGTAATGATTTACCATGGAGTCTACCACACCGCTGTTAATCAAAAATCCTAACCGCGGTTTTCCAAATCGTTGAAAGTCCTCTGCATTTTGATAGTTCGGCTGCGGCAGCACTGCCACCTTGTAGCCGCGGCTTTCCAGAACTCTTCCGATGATGGCTGTGCCAAAAGAATGATGATCCACATAGGCATCCCCTGTGACCAGTACAAAATCCACCTGACGCCAGCCCCTATCTTCAATTTCTTTCTTTGTTACCGGTAAAAACATGTTCCGTCCTCACTGTTTCAATGATGTCCCCTGTAATTCGGGCAGTCAGTCCCCAGATGATTCTGCCCTCAACTTCGTAAATTGGAATATCCCAGCGGCCTACTCGCCACGGATAATCTCGCCCAATGCCGATTTTTTCATAAGGAAAATCCGCATCAATCTCTGTATAAACCTTCTCAGAAAAAACCTGCGGCACTTGTTCCTCAAAATCAGAAAGCCGTGCCAAAAAAAGAGTGTCGACTTCCGAGGCTTGGGGTCTGGCCTGCAGATAATCCTCGTAATCCAGTACACCCAAATAGGTATACAGCGTATAGTTGGCATATCCATACAGTATATTCCCAGGTCCGATGAGCCGAATGCGTCCAGGCGGAATGCCGGTTTCCTCAAACGTTTCCCGCAGCGCACACTGTGCCGGTGATTCACCTGGTTCTACATGTCCCCCGGGAAAGCAGACTTCACCAGGCTGAGACGCCATGGACTTTGCCCGCACCTCATACAGTACATACAGCACACCATCTCGCTCAATCAAAGGCACCAGCACCGAAAAAAAGCGGTGCCCGCCGATGGGTGCAGGTGTTCTTCCAGTAAATGTTTTTTGAATGTCGTCTAACCGCAGCCGCATATTTTTGCTACCCCCGTGAAAAAAATAAGGGCGGATATCCGCCCTTTGACTGAAAAATTAGTTCAAAATCTCATACTCTGAGAAGTCTACGCCGATCATCTCTTCTTTCTCTGCGCTGAGACTTACGACGAAGTTCATGCCGTAGTTCTTGGAAATATTCTTCAGTCTGGTTAAAAACTCTGGAATATCTCCCAGTGAGAAATCTGCGTGTTTCAGAATGCTGTCGATAAAAATCGTTTCGATATCGTGGTCAGAGCTGATGATACCATAGATAAATCCTATGTACTCGTCGCTGTTTGTGATATGTTCATACTCTTCCATGCATACAACTCTGATTCTATATTTCAAATCGTACATCAATCTCGAATTCTTATTGATAAAGATAATGCTTCCATTGCTGTTCTCAATCTGTTCGTTCGCAAGATCGATCATCTGCTTCGTTTTGCCTGTTCCTTTATGTCCAATTAATAATTTTACCATTATTATTGTCCTCCCGTTCTGTTGTTATCCCAAATCGGCAGCGCCGATTTTATTATTAGTGTTATTATACACTACGCACGCGTCACATTCAATGCTTTTTTCTTTAAAAAACGGAATCGATTCAGTTGGAATTGCATCCCGGAACCGATTCCGCTTCGTTTCATGTCGAAAAAGTTTTTTTATGCCAGTCCAATATACGGTGCGACAGAAATAATCAGCGTAGATAGGATCAACAAAGGCACTGTAATTTTCAGCTGCTGCTT
>CANBFZ010000352.1 GCA_947367725.1 uncultured Eubacterium sp. | reverse complement strand
ACAAATCTTTGATGGTAAAATAAATTCTTATGACACAACTTATTGTATTCTATCAGATCCTTATTCTGATGAAATATATTCTGTTGAAATGTTAAAAAATGCAAAAAATATATATCAAGGCGATACTGTAACTTTAACTGCATTACCACTTGCTTATTACACCTATCCAAATATTTCAGGCACTAGCATTTGGTCTATTGCATGTGCAGGTGTATCTATCACCAAATAATTCTAATTATCATGATTTGTAAACGCAAATAGGTTCTGCAAAAGCAGAACCTTATTTTAATCTTTTAAAATCCGTTTTTAGATATATTTATTTTGTTTTTATCCAAAAACGGTTGTTTTTTTGTTCTTTTATATTATAATAGAGATAGATACATGATAGAGTTCTCGTCGAAAGGAGCATACCCATGACAATCCAGGAAATGAAACAGAAAAAGAAAGAACTAGGTTATTCCAACGCAATGGTCGCAGCGTTATCTGGCGTACCCTTGGGCACTGTACAGAAGATTTTCAGCGGTGCGACGACTACGCCACGCTATGAAACCCTCCGCGCACTGGAACAGGCGTTTAAACTATCCCCTGGCGCTTCTTCCCCTGCCTCTCCGACAAACCCTGTCTCTGGTGCATCTTTCCTCACTGAATCGATTCTTGCCTATTCTGCAAAACAGCAGGGAGAATTTACGCTGGAAGATTACTACAATCTGCCAGAAGAGGAACGATTCGAACTGATCGACGGTGTTATCTATGACATGACCGCGCCAACCTCTGCCCATCAGTTGATTGCCGGTTACTTTCATTATCAGTTCTTCAATCACATCATGTCTAGAAACGGAGACTGCCTGCCGATGATTTCTCCTTTAGACGTGCAGCTAAACTGCGACGACAGAACTATGGTACAACCGGATGTCATCATCGTCTGCGACCGCAGCAAGGTCATTGACCGCTGCATTTATGGTGCACCCGACTTTGTGCTCGAGGTGCTTTCCAAATCCACAAAACGGAAAGATATGATCATCAAATTGAACAAATACATGAACGCAGGTGTCCGTGAATACTGGATGATTGACCCAGAGCAAAAGACTGTCATGGTATATGATTTTGAACATGATCACTATGCACAATTTCACGATTTCAAAGATACCATACCGGTCACTGTACTAGATACACAATGTCAGATTGATCTCACAGACCTATATGAACATATCCGTTTTCTCTATGAAAGAGAATAACCCCATCTTACCCATACAAAAAAGACACCTGATGCCAAAGTCGGTGTCTTTTTTATTGTAAATGTATGATGTATGACGAGCAGCGAAGCAAAACAGACAGCGAAGCGAATGCAAAGCGTGCAGGAACATACGAGGTATGTGTTGAAGCATACGGAAATATCCAATCATCGACATTTTCTACATACTAAAAACCGCGTACATACGACTCGTACATACGCGGTTTTGTAATCTTTTCATCTATTTATTTGGGAATTCTTTCTGCAATTCGTTCAAAGTTTTCTTCAATATAAGTATCTTCTTTCAGCACAATGGGGATCCCCAAATTCATAGAAATTTGAATATTTTCGTCAAACTGAATGACACCGGCAAGGGGCGGTTTCAACATGGAAGTAATCTCTCGCAAACGAGGCATATAGCCTGCGCTCATCATTTCCGCCACCACTTTATTCAAAATCACAAAGCGGTCCTTTAGTCCCAATTTCAGAAGCTGATAATCCAGCGTGTCCGCATCGCGCAGTGCCGAATACTCCGGTGTTGTTACGATAATCGCCGCATCTGCTCCCGCCGAGGAAAGCACCAGACCATCATCAATACCAGACGGCGCATCAATAATCACATAGTCGTAAGTGTTTTTCAATTTTTCACAAAGCACTTTCATATGCAGCGGCGTCAGTGTGCCATCATCTCTGGAAGGCGAAGCTGCCATCAGATATAAGTCCTGAAACCGCTTATCGCGGATCAGGGCCTGTTTAATCCGGCAAACGCCGGTCAGGACATCGTACACGTCATAAACGACGTTATTCTCCAGACCGAAATAAAGGTCTAGATTTCGAAGTCCCAGGTCCAGATCCAGTATCACCACCTTAGCACCCTGTTTTGCCAGGATTGCGCCAAAATTGACCGCAAACATGGATTTACCAGTTCCTCCCTTTCCTGATGCAATTAAAAAAGCTTTGCCCATTTCTTCCTCCAAAAATATCTAAATTACTGTACTCTATTCTTGCCATCCATATCAGTCTTGTTTACTTTTATCTTGCTATCTTGCGCATCTATCCCAAAGTACGCCTCCAGTATATCTCTAGCTACCGGCGCAGCATTCGAAGAATAACCGCCGTCGATAATCATCACTGCTACCGCAATTTTCGGATTGTCTGCTGGCGCCATGGAAATGGTCCATGCCACATAATCATGGGTCGGTTTGCCCGCATTGATCATCGCCTGGGTAATCTTATAGCCGCTGGCTTCAATCAAAGCATCATCCACGGTATCTTCTGCAGAAGGATATCTAACGGAATCTTTCTCCATCATTTCCTCAATCT
>CANBFZ010000351.1 GCA_947367725.1 uncultured Eubacterium sp. | reverse complement strand
CGCTGTGCCTTAGCAATTGCTTCAATATTTTTTTTCGCTTCTTTTAGATCAGAAAGTTCCTGCTCCGTAATCTGAAGATACGCATCTTCAATTTCTGCCCTGCTAATACGAAGCAGCGGTCTGTGGCAATGGTCAAATCGTTCATTATATTCCTGTAACGCTGCATCACCTCGCTGGCAGACATCATCTATGATTGCAGTCACGCTGTCTCTAAGCGTTCGATTATCTTCCGCGGTTCTTTCTTTTGATTTTTTTAGAACTTTCATCTTATCTATACCTCTTCATCATTTTACTACATTATCATAATAAAGCACTTTCGCACCGCTTGTCAAGGAAATTTCCTCAAGTGCATTGCATGCGAGCACCTAGCCTCTGTCGCTCGTTTCAATTTCAAATCCATCTTTTAACGCCGGAAAATATTCTTCAAAGATCTCTTTTTTAATTAGCGCCTGTCCTCCATAAATCAAGAATCCAATGATGCTGCGCGCCTCACTGATTACCTGCGGTTTTCCTTTTACCCGCGTACAATAGTAAATTGCACGATCTGGAATGACCTCGCGAAATTTCCATTTCTCTTTTTGTCTCGTATCATCTGTCCAGCCGCAAAATTCCATTTGACCGCCTATGGTATCTTCAAGCATTTCTATCCAAAAATATGTGGCCGTATCATCTAGTGTATAGTGATTTCTATTCTCCAAATAAATTCTATAGTATGCTTCTGTTTCCCACATTTCCTTTAACTTTTCTTCTTCTTCAAGGCTGCAGTTTCCTAAGATATAATCTGAAGGCACATCAAAATAGGATGCCAATCTAGCAATCACACTTGAATTTGGGATGGATTTATCCTGTTCATACCGTTCTACCGATTTTTTTGTTACATCAAGAATTGCAGCTAAACCTTCTCTTGTTATGCCTGCCAGCTTTCGCAGCTTCCGTATTCTTTCTCCTGTCGTTTCCATCTTTATATACCTCCATCTGCTTCTATCATACCTGAAATAACAAGATTCGTATAGTCGACAAAAATGTAGTCTTTCACAGGTTGCAGATGAAATCTCTTGAGGCGGGGTGAAATCATAATTGTTTTTATGACGAAATCAAAGATTCCTATGCATTCATTTCACCCGCTTTGAGCAGGCGCTTTGCAAGGTACTTTCCTATGTTTAAAAAATCCCCAAACTGTTTATTACCAAACAATTTGGGGATTTCAAATTCTCTATCGTCTCTTCACTGACAATTAGTCTGCAACGTAAGGCAGTAATGCAACGATTCTTGCTCTTTTGATTGCAGTGGTCACTTCTCTCTGATGTACAGCGCAAGTTCCAGTGATTCTCTTCGGCAGAATTTTTCCTCTTTCAGTGATATACTTCTTGAGTTTTTCTGTATCCTTGTAATCGATTGCTTCTGTCTTATCAGCGCAGAACTGGCATACTTTCTTTCTTCTCATGCCACCACGTCTTCTATCCATCATGGTTCTTATCTCCTTTCCTTAGAATGGAACGTCTTCATCAATCGCCTGGAATGAATCCGGCATTTCTTCTGGCATACTGCCGCCGGCAGGCTGACTGTTACTATAGCCTGAAGAAGCGTTCTGTCGCGGTGCGAAATTGCCGCTGCTCTGCGGTCTGTCGCCCCACTCTAAAAATTCTACTCTGTCTGCCACAACGTCTGTTGTGTAAACAGTGACGCCGTCCTTGTTCTGGTAGCTTCCGGTCTGGATTCTGCCCTGAACGCCGACTAATCTGCCTTTTGCCAGATACTTCTCACAGTTTTCTGCCTGTTTCCCGAATACGGTAACACGCGGAAAGTCTGTCTGCTTTTCACCACCAGCTCTAACAGGTCTGTCAATGGCAACAGTAAACGTTGCAACTGCCATCTGTGTGCTTGCAGTATATCTGACTTCCGGGTCACGGGTAAGTCTTCCGATTAGAACTACACTATTCATTAACTACACCCCATTCCTTATTTTGCGTCTTTGTTGATGATGATGTGTCTCATTACATCGTCGGAAATTCTCAGTCTTCTGTCCAGTTCCTTAGGCAGTTCTGTGCTTGCCGCGAACTCGATTACAACATAGTAGCCTTCGTTCTTTTTCTGAATTGGATAAGCAAGCTTTCTCATGCCCCAAGTGTCTACTTTCTGAACTTCTCCGTCAGCTGCAATGATACCCTGTACCTTCTCAACTGTAGCTTCCTTCTTAGCATCTTCTAAAGTAGGATCGATAATGAACATAACTTCATAATTTGTCATTGGTTTCACCTCCCTATGGACTAAATGGCGTAAGCCCCATGCCTACGCAGAGATTTTGCACAAAATCGTGCCTTATTATTATACCCGCAAAGCTGCGGCGTTGCAAGTGTTTTTTGAATTATTTCCAAAGCTTTTCCGGATACAGTCCCTTATCTTTCATGGACTGCAGCGCGTCTACTACACTTTGTTTATCCTCTTTGTAAGTGACGCCGTACCATTTATCATGGGATTTCAGTACCTTTACCGATGCTTTTTCTTCTTTGATCAATTGATCCACAACGCCCGGCAGAAAGTACTCGCCCTTGAG
>CANBFZ010000350.1 GCA_947367725.1 uncultured Eubacterium sp. | reverse complement strand
CCCACGATATCATAGGTCGTTGCCGTTCCGAAATCCACCACGATTACCGGCCCGCCGAACAGCGTATAGGCCGCCACCGCATCTACAATGCGGTCAGGCCCCACCTGCCTCGGGTTCTCCGTAACAATGCGTATCCCTGTCTTAATACCAGCCGATACCACCACCGGTTTAATATGGAAGTATTTGATGATCGCACTCCCAAGGGAATGCATAATATCCGGAACTACTGACGCGATGATCACATCGGTAATCTCCTTGCTGTCTATTCCATGACGCTCCACCAGTTCCTGCAGCGTAATACCGTATTCATCCGATGTGCGCGGCTGTTTGGATTTGATGCGGAAGGAACCGAAGACCCTGTCCCCATCAAAGATCCCAAGTGTAATATTGGTATTTCCAACATCAATGACTAATAACATACTTCCCTCCTACAGTTCTTCTCCAAGAAAGAACACTTTATAGTATAGCTGCAGCGCCTGCAGAAGCTGGCGGTGAGCCTGTTTCCACAGGCACCACAGGAAAGGTATGGAAAATCTCTGCAAAGCCAGGCGACAATCTGAAAAAAGGAGATACGATTCTGATCTTAGAAGCGATGAAAATGGAAATTCCAGTTGTAGCACCAATGGACGGCTGCTTGAAAGCCATTACAGTTGCAGAAGGTGACAGCGTAGAAGCCGGTCAGACGGTAGCAACCATTGGATAAGCGTAGGGGAACAACATGGAATATATTACAACAACTTTAGGAAATTTAATCCATCAAACCGCCTTTTTCGATTTGACCATTGGAAATTTGGCTATGATTATGGTGGCGTGTGGATTTTTATACTTAGCCATTGCCAAGCAGTATGAGCCGCTGCTGCTGCTGCCGATTTCTTTTGGTATGCTGCTTGTCAATATTTATCCGCCTATCATGGAAGAAGGTGGGCTGCTCCATTACTTCTATTTGCTGGATGAATGGACAATTCTGCCCTCTTTAATTTTCCTGGGCGTAGGCGCATTGACAGACTTCGGACCGCTAATCGCAAACCCAAAGAGTTTTTTGCTCGGTGCGGCGGCACAGTTTGGGATTTTTGGCGCATACATCATTGCCATGTTAATCGGGTTCAATGACATGGCAGCTGCGGCAATCGCCATCATCGGCGGTGCGGACGGTCCGACTTCTATATTTTTAGCGATGAAGCTGCATCAGACAGACATCATGGGACCTATTGCGGTTGCCGCATACTCCTATATGTCTCTGGTACCAATCATCCAGCCTCCTATTATGCGAGCCCTGACCACAAAGGAAGAGCGTTCTATCAAGATGGAGCAGCTTCGTCCGGTTTCCAAACGAGAGAGAATTCTTTTTCCGATTGTGGTCACCATCGTTGTATGCGGCTTGCTTCCATCTACGACGCCGCTTGTAGGTATGTTGATGCTGGGAAATCTCTTTAGAGAAAGCGGTGTGGTCAGACAGCTGACAGAAACAGCTTCTAACGCATTGATGTATATCGTTGTTATCCTTTTGGGTACTTCCGTAGGTGCGACGACCAGTGCAGAGGCATTCCTCAATTGGGATACCCTGAAAATTGTAGGTGTTGGTCTTGCGGCATTCTGCTTCGGTACGGCAGCAGGCGTTCTCTTTGGAAAACTGATGTGCAAACTTTCCGGCGGAAGAATCAATCCGCTCATCGGTTCAGCAGGTGTATCTGCCGTACCAATGGCGGCCCGCGTTTCACAGAAGGTCGGTGCAGAAGAAGATCCGACCAACTTCCTGCTCATGCATGCCATGGGACCGAATGTGGCAGGCGTCATCGGCACAGCAGTAGCAGCAGGGGTATTTATGGCGATTTTCGGAGTATAAAGGAGGACCAACATGGGTAATAAAAAAGTGAAAATAACAGAAACAGTTTTGAGAGACGCACATCAGTCTCTGATCGCTACCAGAATGAAAACGGAAGACATGATTCCCATCCTGGAAAAAATGGATCAAGTTGGCTATCATTCTATCGAATGCTGGGGCGGTGCCACTTATGATGCATCTCTTAGATTTTTAAATGAAGATCCATGGCAGCGTCTTAGAACCCTGCGCCGCAGAATTAAAAATACAAAGCTGCAGATGCTGCTGCGGGGACAGAATTTGCTGGGATACAGACACTATGCCGACGATGTGGTGGAATATTTTGTACAGAAGTCCATCGCTGCGGGCATAGATATTATGAGAATTTTTGACGCATTTAACGACTTGCGCAATGTGGAGACGGCAGTACGCGCCGCAAAAAAAGAAGGCGGCCATGTGCAGCTTGCCATGTCTTACACCACCGGCAGCGCATACACATTAGAATATTGGAAAAAACTGGCCTCAGATATGGAAAGTCTTGGTGCGGATTCCATCTGCATCAAGGATATGGCAGGCATTTTAACCCCGGATATGGCTGACCGCCTGATGAGAGAACTCAAGACACAGGTGCAGGTTCCTATCTCTCTGCACAGTCACTGTACCAGCGGCGTTGCACCGATTACCTATGTAAAAGGGGTAGAAGCAGGCTGTGATGTGATTGATACAGCAATTTCCCCAT
>CANBFZ010000349.1 GCA_947367725.1 uncultured Eubacterium sp. | reverse complement strand
CAGCACCAGTGGAAATGTCTACGCATCTTGCATAGTCAGGCTTGGAAGTACCTTCCATGATGCCTTTATCTTCTCTGAACTGTCTTCTAACTTCTTCAATCATCTGGTTTGCAGCCTTACCTACAGAGTTCATCGTCATAGCGGAGAACAAGAACGGCAGCATTGCACCAATAAACAGACCGATAATTACAATCGGATTCAGTAAACTTACCACTTCAATTTTTGCAACTTCTGCATAGGATACGAACAGCGCCAATGCAGTCAGCGCAGCAGAACCAATGGCAAAGCCTTTACCGATTGCTGCAGTCGTATTTCCTACTGCATCCAGTTTGTCAGTAATTTCTCTGACTTCGTGCGGCAGTTCGGACATTTCTGCGATACCACCTGCATTGTCAGATACAGGACCATATGCGTCTACTGCAACGGTCATACCTGCAGTGGACAGCATACCAACCGCTGCCAGTGCAATACCATAAACACCTGCAAACATATAAGCTACAAACGTAGCAACACAAATCATCAGAATCGGCCACAGGGTGGACATCATGCCAACGCCAAGACCACTAATAATGGTGGTTGCAGCACCAGTCTGAGACTGTTCTGCAATCTTCTTTACGGAACCGTAATCACCGGAAGTATAAACTTCAGTGATTTTACCGATTGCGATACCGGCAATCAAACCGGAAATAATTGCAAAGGCATAAGTGAAATCGCCCAGCATATATTTACTCATAACCAGAGATGCAACGATTACGATAACACCACTGACATAAGTACCCATGTTCAGTGCAGAAGCAGGGTTTGCACCTTCGCTTCCTCTGACCATCAAAATGCCCAATACGGACGCGATGATACCGACTGCAGAAAGCAGCAGCGGGAACAGTGCAGCAGTTGCTTCAGAGAATGTTGCAGTTTCTGGTGCATTGATCACAGCAACAGAGGCCAGTGTGATTGCGGAAATAATAGAACCTACATAGGATTCAAACAGGTCAGAACCCATACCAGCTACGTCACCTACGTTGTCGCCTACGTTGTCAGCGATAACGGCTGGATTACGCGGATCATCTTCTGGAATGCCTGCTTCAACTTTACCTACAAGGTCAGCACCTACGTCAGCCGCCTTGGTATAGATACCGCCACCAACTCTGCCGAACAGAGCCATGGAAGAAGCACCCAGACCAAACCCGGTAATGCACTGTGTAACATCTGCTAAATCCAGCACACAGAACACTACACCAAGTCCTAAAAGACCCAGACCAGATACGCAAAGACCCATTACTGCACCGGATCTAAACGCGATTTTCAGCGCTTTTGGCATACCGGCTTCTTTTGCAGCCCATGCAGTTCTGACATTGCCTTTTGTTGCAACGTTCATACCAAAGAAACCTGCCAGTACTGAAAGCAGCGCACCGATTAAGTACAGCACTGCCGTAGTCCAGGTGATTCCAAAACCGATCAGCAGGAACAGCACAGCAATTACGATGACCATGGTCTTATATTCTCTCTTTAAGAACGCCATCGCACCCTCTCTGATGTATCCTGCGATTTCCTTCATTCTGTCAGTGCCTTCATCAGATTTGCCAATCCAAGAGGACAAGCAGAAAGCTACCAACAGTCCAACCAAAGCCGCAATTGGTACAATCCAATTCATAATTATAATACCTCCATTTTCTTGTTTGGTTTCTCAACGTGTTTAAAGAGGCACCACATTTCGCACGCGCCCCTTAAAAACCAAACAAATATTTTAAATTAAATAATTAACTAAACATTGAAACAATCGCAAGTGAAAGCACAATAAATAATACTGCGCAAACGACTGTAATTTTGCTCAAAATTGCTTCGTATCCTCTGCCCTTTTTCTTTCCGAACAGCTGCTCTGCGCCGCCTGCAATGGAGCCGGATAAACCGTCGCTATTGCTGGACTGCAAAAGAACACTTAAAATCAGAACGATACTCGCAATGGCTAATAATAACATAAGAGCGGTCTTCATCTTATTCCCTCCTTTAAATTTAACCATTTAACTTTATCACAAGAACTATGAAAAATCAAGTATTTTCCTATAAAAGTTCCTTAAAAGTTAATGATGTCCATAAATTTTACAAAGTCCAGACTGGCACCGCCTACAAGCGCTCCGTCAATTTCTTCCATATTCATAATTTCCGTTGCATTTTCAGGCTTTACACTGCCGCCATACTGAATAATAACCTGATCACAGGTTTCTTCATCATACAGTTTTTCCAGCGTGCTTCTGATCCAGGCACACATCTCTCCTGCCTGCTGTGGCGATGCAGTTCTGCCTGTGCCGATGGCCCAAATCGGTTCATAAGCAACAACTACACTGGCTGCATCTGCTGCAGAAATCCCTGCAAAGGCTTTTTCAATTTGCCCGCTTACGACTTCTTTTTCACAAGCTGCATCCCGCTGAGAAAGATCTTCTCCGACACACAAAATTGGCGTAATCTCACTGTCTGCCAGAATTTTTTTCAATTTTAGATTTACAGTCTCGTCAGTTTCTCCAAAATACTGCCTTCTCTCTGAATGACCAACGATACAGTAATC
>CANBFZ010000348.1 GCA_947367725.1 uncultured Eubacterium sp. | reverse complement strand
AAACAATACCACAACACGGAAAACGGAAGAATCCGCGTAGGGGTAGAACCCATTACCCCAATTGACTGCAATGCTGAAACCATCCAGGGACTGTTTCAGCTGGCAGAGCAGTACGACACCCTGTTTCAATGCCATGCCGCCGAAACCCTGGGAGAACTAACGGTTGTAAAAAATCAACATAACATGGGCGTCATGGAATATCTCCACTCGCTGGGCGTTCTTTCCGACAGAACCATGATCATCCACTGCATCTGGATCAGCGCCAAAGAACAGCAGCTCCTAGCTGATACCCATACCCACGTTTCCCATCAACCCCTTGCCAATATGATGCTGGGCGATGGCATCGCACCGATTCCTGCACTGCGCAGCAGAGGGGTCAACATAGGCATTGGCGTTGACGGCGCCGCCAGCAACAATAATCAGGATATGTTTGCATCCATGAAAGCCGCTGCCCTGCTCCACAGAGTCCATACTTTAGACGCTGGCGTCCTCTCTGCCTACGATATGCTCAAAATGGGCACCATCGGCAGTGCAAGATGCCTTGGACTGGACAAAGAAATCGGCTCATTAGCCCCCGGAAAAAAGGCAGATATCATCGTCGTGGATACAAATTCCCTGCATTTGACACCGGCAATCGACCCAATTGCCAACATGATTTTCTCCGGAAACGGCAGAGATGTAGATACTACCATCATCGACGGAAAGGTATTAATGAAAGGCAAGCACTTCACGCAGCTGCAGGCACAGGACATCGTGCAGCGCGCAATGCAAAGCGCGAACAAAATGTACGCCAATGTGAAATGATAAAGAAAGGAACTTAAGCTATGGACATGTTACAAACTCTACTGCCAATCATTCCTATGATTCTGTTAATCGCACTCATCGTAACCACCAAGCGGGTACTGGAAAGCAGTTTAATCGCGCTGGTTGTCGCTTATCTTTTGGTTTCCCCCAAAGACATTCTCGTCAATTTATCTACCGGGCTATCCGAAACAATCAGCGGAGATTTATACACCTACCTGCTGTCTGTCACCTGTATTATGGGCATTTTTATCAGCCTGCTTCAAGCATCAGGCGGCGCAATCGGCTTCGGCAATTTATTAGGCCGCTACGCCAACAACCATAGAAAAAGCCTGCTCGCTACATTTGTTCTGGGCTTGATTGTATTTATTGATGAATACCTCAATGCGCTGGTGGTGACTGCCTCCATGCGGACTTTAACAGATCAGCACGGTGTGCCTCGCGTCATGCTGGCATGTACCGTCAATGCCGCTGGCGTTCCCGCCTGTATCTTTGCACCGATTTCCGCCTGGGCCGTCTATTACATTGCGCTGATTACCGACAATGGAATCCTAGAAGGAACCGGATTCACCGGACTCCAAATGTACATAAAAACAATCCCGTTTATGGTATATCCAGCGGTCTTTTTAATCATTTTCCTGCTGCTTTGTCTGGGGATTTTCCCAAAATACGGACCGTTAAAGACTGCCTACGAGAGAGTAGAAAAAACAGGAAATCTTTTCCCGGAGAGCGGAAAAGTCGGTGATACGAAAGCAGTTTTAGAAAAAGGAAATTCTGCATTTTTCCTGATTCCGCTGCTCATTACCATTACAATCGCCTTTGTTTCCGGCGATATCTTTATGGGCGTACTCATCGGCGTGCTTGTCATTGCCCTGATGCTGCTGGTTTCAAAAAAGATGACTTCTGCGGAAATCATAGACGCCGCCATTTCTGGTATCAAAGATATGGTATATATCCTCCTCATCCTGTTAATTCTGTTCACGTTCACAGCGCTCTGCGAAGATTTAGGATTCATTGAACTGGCAGTAAACAGCGCAGCAAAAATCATCACCGCAGAACTGCTGCCCGCAGTGATGTTCGTTGTCATCGCGGCATTATCTTATGTCATGGGAAGTTATTGGGCCACCTCTGCCCTCTGTCTCCCCATCGTCGTTGCACTGGCAAATCAGCTGGACGTCAATATGCCTTTATGTCTGGGCGCATTGATTTCAGCGGCAGTTTTCCCTGCAACCTGCGCCTTTAACTGTGAATCCATCATCATGTCCTCCCAGTCCGCACAGGTACAGCCTGCGGAAGTGGGATTAACAAATCTTCCATATGCACTGACTGCACTTGGCGCTACAGCCTTGATTTATCTCGCCCTAGGATTTATCATGTAATAAAACACCATCAAGTGCTCAGGAGGATCAATATGTTAAACTATCCGGGCGTATGCAAATTCGGAACGGCATCTGTGCGTCAAATTCCTTTCCATATCTGTAAAAAGCTTACCCTGATCTACATCATCACAGGCCGTTTAGAGATTTCAACCGTAGCAGGCAGCCAAACTTTATGGAAAGGGCAAATTGAAATTCTCAATGTAAAAGAACCCATCATGCTGCACGCAGAAGATACTGCCTGCAAAATTCTGTATTTCTGTTTCGACGATGCACTGTTGGCAAACACTGCTATGAATTTTGAATGGGTTACCTACAATTGTAACATTTGTAATTTTTTCGATGCTACCGCACAGAAAGAGCATATTGACACGCTGACCACACGCCTCCTACGCTTCACCA
>CANBFZ010000347.1 GCA_947367725.1 uncultured Eubacterium sp. | reverse complement strand
AATCACAAGACTTGCGCCGAATAAAATCGGATTGCCCACATGATTTTCATCGCTGAATACTTTGAGCAAGACTTCACTGCCTGTTTCGACAGCATATAACGGTTCAAAATCTGCCGCTGCTTCCAGTATCACGGTTTCGATTGTTTTTTCGTCATCCGCAAAAGTCGGGGTAATATCTGCTGCTTCTTCTGTATGCAGCCGTTTCAAAAAACTGTTAAATTCCAGCTTTACATAAAGATCAATCAGTTTCTTATAATCCGGCTCCAACACCTGCATGGACGCCAAACAAATCTCTAGTGGTACAAAGCGGTTAATGGTTGCAAGTCGCTTGCTCATGGCAGCCAGCTGCGCATGTTCTTCCACTTTCGCACGAAGTTTTGCATTGGCGATTTCTTCTGTGTTAGCGAGAAGATTTGCCATGGTGCCAAACTGTGTCAATAATTTGATGCCGGTCTTTTCTCCTACGCCGGGAATGCCCGGAATATTGTCCGACTGATCACCCATCAATCCTTTTAAATCGATAAACTGTTCTGGCGTGAGCTGATACCGCTCTATCATTTTTTCTTTGTCGTACAAATCGAACTCTGTAATGCCCTTTTTCGTGATCAAAACCTGTGTAATATCTGTGGCTAGCTGCAGTGCATCCTTATCACCCGTAATAATCAAAGGCGCGAGTCCTTCTTCTTCTGCGATTCTTGCAACTGTGCCGATGATATCATCCGCTTCAAATCCATCTATCTCCAGATTTTCAATTCGCATCGCAGAAAGAATTTCTTTCATCAGTGGAATTTCCATCGCCAGTTCCGGCGGCATTTTCTTACGACCTGCCTTGTAATCACTGTATTCCTGATGGCGAAAGGTCGGCGCTTTGCGGTCCCATGCCACAGTCATGTAATCCGGTGCGTAATCTTCTCTAATTTTTGTCAGCATATTAAGAAAGCCATAGATCCCCTGTGTATAGATTCCCTCTTTGGTAATCATCGGGCGCTGCATGGCATAATATGCTCTATTAATTAAACTGTTTCCGTCAATAATGACAATTCTGTTTCCCATAAATTCTTCCTTTTTCTTTTCTTGCATCTGTATCTAGTATAATGCAGACAGCCACTTTTTACAAGCAATGGATAAAAAAATATGTGACCCGCAGCAAAGTGCGAACTCACATATTTTCCTAAACTGCTGAATTATGCAGTAGTATTTTTCTTGCGCTTCAGTGCAATATAGTATATGCCCGCGACGAAAATGCTGCCGCCAATGATATTGCCAAGGGTTACCGGAAGCAAGTTATCTACCAGAAAACCGCTCCATGTAATACCCGCCTGTGCACCACCTGCAAAAATACCCGCAGGAATAAAAAACATATTGGCAACGCTGTGTTCAAATCCTGCTGTGACAAACAGCCAAATCGGGAAAAACAATGAAAAAATCTTTCCTACTGTGGAATCTGCACCGTTTCCCATCCAAACTGCAATGCACACCAAGAAATTACATAGAATACCTCTTGCAATCGCCTGACCAAATGGCAGCGCGATCTTTGCACTTGCGATAGAAACGGTTACCTCTGCCAAAAGACCATCTCCAGTCTGCAAAAGTCCAGAATAAACTAGAAGCCATGCGACTGCAACAGAGCCAATCAGATTGGCAACATAAACGATCACCCAGTTTTTCAGCATGGCACCTGCCGATATCTTTCGATCCATGACAGCGGCAAGCATCAAATTATTTCCGGTAAAAAGTTCTGCGCCTGCAAATACCACCATCATCAATCCTGCTGGGAAAATTACACCAGAAATCATCTTTCCAATTCCATTTGTCAACGGCTCTGACAAAAAACGATATGCGGCCATGTTGGCGCCTGCCCCTGCAATGGCAATAAAAAAGCCTGCCATCAATCCGAGCAATATTAGCTGTTTCATGGAATAGCCTGTTTTCTTTACAGCAGAATCCATGGTTGCTTCTAAAATTTCCTGTGGCGTTTTCTGTGACATCATACTTCCTTCTTTCTCATGTATACATTATTCAATTATAGCAAGATTTTTCCATTAGTCAATACAACAATTTCTTCCGCCTAGGTGTACGTATAAAACAAGTCGGCTGAACCGATTCTTTCCAAGTAAAAAGTTCTGCATTTTAAAGCTAAAATGAAAAAAATGCAGAACCGAGTTCTGCAAATCCATGGAAAATACCATGAAATGCAGAACTTTCCAGATAAAATCATGCTTACAAAAGCAAAAAGTTCTGCAAATCAAGTTCTAAATAACCAAAATGCAGAACTTTTTCTTACTCCATGCACCATATCCAGTGAAAAGTTCTGCATTTTAAAGCTAAAATGGGAAAAATGCAGAACCGAGTTCTGCAAATCAGTTAAAAATCACATGAATTGCAGAACTTAGCGCTTTCTATCCATTTTTCAACAGCTAGGCAAAATAGACAGCGGAGCGAATGCAATGCGCGGAAGAGTATGCGAAACATACGTTGAAACATACGGAACTATCGAATCATCGATAGTTCTTATGTTATAAAAAAACCCAGAAAGCTCCGTCAGGATATAATTGACGCCCTATCTATTGATAGGTGGGTATCCTGCCGGGG
>CANBFZ010000346.1 GCA_947367725.1 uncultured Eubacterium sp. | reverse complement strand
AGCAGAAAAGAATTCGTATCATCTTATGTTACAAACACTCGATTAATGGGTGTACTGGGTATGTACCTCCATTTTAAACTTCCCGACAATACTGCAAAAAAAGATTTGCGCCAGTTCTTTTACTTCGATGTAGAAGAATACGGCTTTGAAACCTATCACAGCGTACTGGGAGAAAATCCCCAGCGCGTACTGGAAATTGAAAACTCTCTCATCGGTGGACTAGGGGGTGAAAAAGTTGAACTGACACTGCAGGAAGCACAGTTTCTGCTGCAGAAATACGTCAAATTTAACCGCTCCCACAACATTCCAATGCCTGATGGCATCTCCGAATACCAATTCCTTTTAACAGAAGAAGCCATTCTGACAGAGCCGGAACAGTACATTCTGATGCGCAAACAATGTGTTAACATAGAAACCCCTTACGAAGTCATCAACTACTTTCTAATGCGTATCTTCGGCAAAGATTTTCAGGGCGCTGCTTATCTTGCAGCAGGAGACATTGCGCTGGATGTATTTCCTGAATACAGCGCAGGCACATTCTGCAAAAATACCATTACAGCCGGCAGCGAGCCAGATACCTATCTGTGTCAATCGCTAGTGGAGTTTCATAATCACTATTATCTGGCCGCTTCTCAAGTGACGCTTTCTGGTCTTACGGTCTGCAGCTTTGTAAGAAATGGGCTGATGAAAATCTCTCCCCTGGAAGCATCCCTTATGCTGGCCCGTCCAGAATTCATCTCCGTTTATGAAATGCTGGACGCCCCCGATGCTTTCTCCCGAGAAACAACAAGCAAAAGCGGCGCTGCTATGATGACGCCCCACGATACGGGATGTCTCTATATGATTTTCCACACCAACAACAAACACGTTGCACAGAAAGAGTATCGACTCAATGAAGACGTACTGGGGATGTACTTCGTATCCGATGCCGGGGAGCTGATCACGGCTGCTTATACGCTGGAGGATATCTCCAATCTCGAACAGGATCTGGCAGCCTCCTCCATCGCTGATGCGCTGATTCCCACTGGAAAATTCGAATTCCGTGAGCCAGTACTCTATGAATTTATACAAAGCGGCTTTGAACGATTTGAATACTTTGTTGATGCTGTCAAAGAAGACGAAGAGTAACAGCTTGTCTGTACGGCATACCGCAGTAGATTTGTACACAAAAAAATACACAGGTTGTCTTTTTATGTCAACCTGTGTTCGTCTTTTTGCAAACGGTTTTCAACAGGGGATAAGTCTTTGAAATTAGAGATTCGCACGACTTATCCACAAGGAAAACTTAAATTGTATACAATTTTTTGCACACCTACGTGTGGAAAACTTATACATCGATAAACCTTTAAATTCCAATATTACTTATGCTATCTTTCATTTGTCAATAGGAAGTTATCCACAATTTTTGTAAGGATTATCCTCATGCATCTGTTCGACTGTCGACAACCTTTGTTCTTTCGTTTTTCGGCAACGTTAAACCGTACGTTTCTGCCACTGCAGACATGATGCCTTCCGCGATTTTCTGCTGGTAAGCAGCCGTTTTCAGATTCCCTAAGTCGCCGGGATTGGATAAAAATCCGCACTCCACTAAAATCATAGGATGCTTTGCGTCGCGAAACAAGTACATGCCACTCTTCTGCAGTACGATTCGGTCCGCCCCGTCTCCCAGCTCCTCTTTCAAAGCGTCTTGTATGGCTTCTGCAAGGGCTTTGCTGTCCTCCTGCAGTGCCTGCTCCCCTTCTTTGGGATAAAACACCTGTGCGCCATGGACCGAGGTATCAGAAATAAAACTGTTGAGATGAATACTGATCGTAAGATCGGGTTTTGTTTCTTCTATGACTTGCCGCCGCTCTTTCAAGTCGCCTACTTTTGTCCACTTTCCCGCATCTTCTGGCATCAGCCCTTCTTCAGTTTCTCTGGTCAATATGACTTTGACGCCATAGCGCGCCGCTTCTTTCTGCAGTGCTTTTACAATCTCCAGATTGATCTTTTGTTCTTTGGTTCCATCTGCCCCTTGCGCACCGCCGTCCATACCGCCGTGACCGGCATCCAGCACCAGCTTCATCGAAGGTGCGGTGATCTTCGAAGCGGTCGTAAGCACCTGGCTATAGCTTGGCGCCAGACACACACAGGTGAGCAACAGAACCGCTACCATTCCTTTTTTAAATTTCAAACCTGCTTCCCTTTCTTCGTCTTTTTTTCAATATATGAGAAAAAAAATCAAATCATGAAGATGTTTTTTAAAGAAAGCTGTGGTATACTGAAAAGCAGAAAAGGAGCAATTAGATGGAAACAATCAAACTATTTCAGCAAAATGTATACCAAAAGAGGGCTGATGCATCAATCACTGCCTTGGAACATACCGAAAATGGTCTGTGCTTGTGTCTGAATCAGACGATTTTCTTTCCCACTGGCGGCGGTCAAAGTTGTGATGTCGGCACCATCGCAGATTTGCACGTTGTAGAAGTCTACGAAAAAAACGGTGCAATCTATCACCGCTGTGTCGAAAAAGAAAGTACATTGTCGATAGGCGATAAAGTTGATATTGCAATAGATTGGTCACATCGATTCGACAACATGCAGCGACACTGCGGCGAACACATCTTGTCGGGAAAAT
>CANBFZ010000345.1 GCA_947367725.1 uncultured Eubacterium sp. | reverse complement strand
TTCTGTGGTGTGATTGGGTAGCCGGCAAAGAATCTGCAGCCGGCTCTGGTAGCTGCTTCTGCAATGGCTTCACAGCCTTTCATAAATACTCTTGCCATTTTCTAAACCTCCCTATAAACCTCGATTGCTGCGTCAGGACATACAACGCCGCATGCTGCGCAGCCGATGCAGTCGTCCGGATTTGCTGCAACGACATACTGGTAGCCTTTAGAATTTACTTTGTCGCCGATGGCGAGCACTTTCTTAGGGCAGAACTTAACGCAATAGCCACAGCTCTTGCAGCTCTCTGCTCTAATTTCTACTTTTCCTTTTGCCATTTTCATTACCTCCTAATGGTCCTCGCCCCAATTTCTGAAAGAAATTGCTGGGGAGACCTTATGCTTTTGCGCCCCAGCTTTAGCTGGCTTGGCGCTAGTCGTATAATGGTCCTCGCCCCAATTTCTAAATGAAATTGTTGGGGAGACCTTATGCTTTTGCGCCCCAGCTTTTGCTGGCTTGGCGCTAGTCGTATAATGGTGTTTGCCCCGATTCCTCGGGTCAATATTCAAAAATCTGCTGTCCTTTAGGACGCACAGATTCATTGACTGAATTTATTGCTGGTTCCATTCATAAGTCAAATACAACTTAACCGGAATCAAAGGAAGCGCTGTCCGTCCTTCTATCTCCCCGCAAAGAGTGTCCATTGCACATAAATAGTCTATGCGGAAGTACTCGGAAATCATGTCCGAAACTTTTTCGTGACCGGTCAAAACTTCTTCTGCGGTAGTTGTAATCCCTACGTTAGGATTACTCATGATAGACACATTCTCCAGCTTGATGTGCGCCATCCCAAGTACTCTTGCCATCGTACCGTCAATGGCAATCAGGTTCTTAGACCAAGGTCGATATCCATTGATGACAAAGAAGTTCTGTGTATTAGGGCGATTGAGAAACGGTGCAAATGCGCCGATCAATCTGGAACCAATGTGATCTCCGCCTACGTCTAAAATGACAATGGCTTCCTCATCAGCCAAAAGTTCCCGCACGCCACCAGGTGTAGTCGGTGCGTCAAAAAATTGTTCCTGATAGTGAAACGTAATCCCTTCCGCAATCAAAAGTTCCTTGACGTCTCTGGAACGGAACAGCGGTTTGGTTTGGTCCATATCAAAGAAATGTATTTTTTTGTCGGTAAGACCTGCCATGCCAACTGCGAAATTGATTGCAATCTCACTCTTGCCGCTGCCTGCTTCTCCGACAAAAACAAAGTTTTTCTTCGTCTTCAGCAGTTCTTTATAAATACGTTCCATCGAAACCTCCCCAGTTTAGTTTACTTACACTCCCATTGTAACGAATTGTGAGGGAAATGTCAAATTATTTTTCAGAGATTATAACTTTTTGTTTGGTGCATTTTTGAGAATTTTCAGCCCTTACTCATGATAATCACGCCAACCACACAAAGTCCAATGCCCAAAAGCTGCTGCATGCTGATGATCTCTTTATAAAACAGCACGCCAATGACCGCAAGAACCACCGCCAGTGCAATGTTAACAATCGTCGTCCCGATACTGATGTTCCAGCCTAATTTGTACATAAATACCGATGCCACTTCCACTGCCGTTATAGTCAGTCCCATTGCAATAGGCGCCCAGTTCATCCTTTCAACCTGCGCCATCAGGTTCTTTTCCTGCCCCATCACCATCCAAAGAACAAAGGCAGCGCAGGCAGCCACCACATAATTGATCAATACCGCCGCAAAGGGGTCCATAGCAGTCGGCACTGATTTGGCACTAATCTGATAAATCGTATGCGCTGCCAAAAGCAGCCCGATAGGCCACCAAAATGCAATTAAATTCATCTTTTTTCCTCCTGTCTCCGCGAAATGATGCCGCCTACAAAACAAAAGCGCCCCGCACCATTCCTTCTAAGGCCTAACGGAATGGCGTAGGACGCTGTAATCATCTACCCGGCGGTACATCATCTGCGTTTTGTTTCAATTCTATTTATAGTCTACATGCATACGCAGAAAAAGTCAACCAAATGTGCTTACTGCATTACAACAAGCACCTGCATATCCTTTCACAAGTATACTGCTGACAAAAATACGCAAATTGAAACGATTTGTCAGCCTTCGCAAAAGACAGCAGAAACGCTTCCTTTACTCATCGCGCTTACTCCATGCTGAAAGTCAGCTACACCGACTCATTACAACGGTTGTCATACTCAATATTGCATGAAGATTGCTTTTTGTCTATACTTAACATTAGCACATCTATGTTATGTGTGAAAAAACATTTGTCTAATTTGTCCAAAATCACCCATCCTGATACTGCTGATCTCCGTGATTGCACTTGACAAAAATTGCTCCCTTTATTATAATTATCGTTATATAACATCAGATATATAACGATAGAGAGGTCAACACAATGCCCCCAAAAGCGAAAATTACAAGAGATATGATTATAGATGCAGCATTTGAGATCGCACGAAGCGAGGGTTCGGAACATATCAATGCACGAACTGTATCAAAAAAATTAGGCTGCTCTACGCAACCTATTATGTATCATTTCAAAACAATAGAAGAATTGAAAAAGTCTGTATATGATAAAGCAGATAGGTATCATTTCGAATATATAACTAATATTCATGGCGATAATCCACTGAAAGAGATTGGTCTGCA
>CANBFZ010000344.1 GCA_947367725.1 uncultured Eubacterium sp. | reverse complement strand
TTTTCAGCGGCTTTTTAAATTCCGTTGACAAGCTGTTTTTTCCTATGCTATACTTGAGCCATCTGGATGATGGAATCGGGAGAGCGCATGGGCAGAAGGCTGCAGCATGCCGCCGAAGGGGCAAAACTCTCAGGCAACAGGACCGGTTCCGGACAGACCTCTGGAAAGCGTAACCAAACCACCGATGAAGCAATTTCGCCCGGCAGATGGCGCGAAAGAATCTTTCAGGTAAAAAGACAGAGTGGAATATTCTATCTGATTTACTTATGTGAGATGCTTTGGAGGTGGTTTTTGTGTCCGTATATATTATTTTTGTTCTTGAAATTATTGGAACTGTGGCGTTTTCTGTATCTGGTGCGATGACAGGAATTCGCAAGGGAATGGATATTCTGGGTATTTCTATTCTGGGCTTGACAACGGCAGTCGGCGGCGGGGTGATTCGCGATTTGATTCTGGGGATTGCACCGCCGAAGACGTTTCAGAATCCTGTATATGCCATGGTGGCCATTGCAACGGCGCTGGTTGTCTGTACGCCTTGGGTGCAGCGTCTGTTTTCAAAACGACAGAATTATTATGATTTAATCATGCTCTGGATGGATTCAGTGGGTCTGGGCATATTTACAGTCGTTGGTATAGAAACGGCTTATAGCGTTTCGACGGATTTCAGTTTATTTTTGATGATCTTTGTCGGCGCGGTGACCGGTGTTGGCGGCGGCGTGCTTCGTGATGTGATGGCACAAGATCCACCGTACATTTTTGTCAAGCATTTTTATGCTAGTGCATCACTGATTGGTGCGATCCTTTGTGCGCTGATGTGGGAGCCCCTTGGACAGAACGTATCTATTATTGCAGGCGTGGGCATTGTCTTAGTGCTGCGTCTTCTTGCGGCAAAATTCAGATGGAGTTTGCCAAAGCCGCGTGGGGCAAGGGAAGACTGAAGGCGAAAAATAGGACAATCATGGAAAGTAAATATATATCAAAATACTTGTAATTTAAATGAAATAAGAAAAAAGCGCTTTTATCAACAGTGGAATTCTGATAAAAGGGCTTTTTTATAGAAGTTTTATAGCATCTGACTTGCTGTAAATTCCTCGTCTGACAGCACGCCGCCTTTGACAGAAACCACCAGCGCGGCAGCAGCATTGGCTTTTGCAATGGCTTCGTACAGGGAAAGCCCCATGGACAGTCCCGCTATCACTGCGCCGCAGTGTCCGTCACCGGCACCGATGGTATCGGTGACTTCTGTCACTGCCATTGGCGGAACGTGGACGAGGCCTTCACCGCGGGCAGTGCCGTCATAGTAATACGCACCATTTGCACCATTGGTGATGATGATCGTATTGCGGGTGGTTTCATATAAGGCGGCAGCGGCGTCGGCAATGGTATCACAGCCAGTATAACGACAAATTTCATCTTCGTTTAAATGCAGGATCGGATGCAGCGCAAAAATTCGCGCCATCAGCGCAGAGTCAATGAGACAGATTCTAGGTCCCGGGGCGAAAAACACCGGCAGACCGCTGGTTTCCAGAAAATCTACGATGGTACTGCCTGTCTTGTCTTCAATTTCCAGTCCACAGATATAGGCACAGGACAGCTTGGAGAGGTTCAGTGCATCGAACCATTCTTTATCAAATAAATATTCTGCGCCATGGTCTACGATAAAGGTTCGTTCGCCGCTTTCTTCTACAAAACAGTAACAGCAGCCGTTTGCCATATCTGGTGTAGGCATGGGCGAAGCCAGTCCCTTTGCCGCCAGCTGATTGCGGACAAAATCTCCGTAAAAGCCGGTGCCAACCGGAGAAAATAGTGTGTAAGGAACGCCGAAATGACGAATCATGTCTGCTACATTGTGGGCACAGCCGCCCAGTGACATGGATTGTGATTTGACGTGGACGTCCTGTGCCGTGGTAGGCAAAACATCTAAGTTGATAATGATATCAGCGACGGTGGAGCCGATGACTAAAATTTTTTTCATGTGCGAATCCTCCGCATCCATTCAGTTTTATTTATAGTATAGCACCTTCTGTGGAAATCGTCACTACCTGATATGGGAGAAGTTTTCCACTGTCTGCGATTGCACGGGTGACGGCTGTTTCCAGTCCGCCGCAGCAAGGCACTTCCATGCGGATGACTGAGATGGAGGCAATGTTGTTACGCCGCAGAATTTCACTGAGTTTTTCACTGTAATCCACAGCATCCAGCTTGGGACAGCCGATGAGTGTGACACGACCTGCCATAAACTGTGTATGGAACTTTGCATAGGCATAAGCAGTACAGTCTGCGGCAATCAAAAGATTTGCACCGTCAAAATAAGGGGCAGACAGCGGCGCCAGTTTGATTTGAACGGGCCAGTTAAAAAGCTTTGATGCAGATGAATCCAAATGATTTTGTGCTGGCGCACTTGTTTGTGGGGGTGTATCGGATGGGGCAGAAGTCGTTTGGCTGGAACAATTGCCTTGACAGTTTCCTGCCAGTGTTTCCAGTTCTTTTTTTAGTTTTGCTGCCAGCATGTTGGCTTGCACCGCTTCTGCATCGTAGGCAGCGGCTTCCCGCTCCACAAATGTAATGGCATCTGTCGGGCAGGTTGGAAGACAGTCGCCCAGTCCGTCACAGTAGTCGTCGCGAAGCAGCTTCGCTTTGCCATCTACCATACCGATGGC
>CANBFZ010000343.1 GCA_947367725.1 uncultured Eubacterium sp. | reverse complement strand
CAACCGCTGTTCCTACGTATGTCCTCACGGTGTTATCAGGCCGTATCTTTTGAACGAGGCAGAAAAGCAGGCTGCGCCGGAGGGCTTTGAGACGGTGCCGGCAAAGGGCGTTAAGGGCGAGGAAACGATGTATTTCTCCATACAGATCAGCGATATGGATTGCACCGGCTGCGGAAGCTGCGTTTCCGTCTGCCCGAAAAAAGGAGAAGCTCTGCAGATGATAGCCGCGCCTGCTGATATGGCTGTAACGCCGCAGTGGGAGTACGGACTTACCATCAAAGAAAAAGACTGCTTTTCCAAAACGACAGTGAAAGGCAGCCAGTTTAAACAGCCGCTGTGCGAGTTTTCCGGCGCCTGCGCGGGCTGCGGGGAAACCCCTTACGCAAAGCTTTTGACCCAGCTTTATGGTGACAGAATGTACTGGGCAAACGGCACAGGCTGTACCCAGGCATGGGGCGCTGCGATGCCGTCAGTACCTTATACAGTCAACGCGGAGGGAAGAGGCCCGGCGTGGAGCAACTCACTTTTTGAAAATAACGCGGAATTTGCCCTTGGTATGCTGCTTTCTATGAAACAGCAGAGAAATAAGGTGCGCATGTGGGTCTGCCAGCTTATGGAGTTGGAGCCGAATCTTGCAGCACCGGCGCAGGCATGGCTTGACACCTTTGACGATGTGGACGCTTCCATGGACGCTTCAAAGGCACTCCTTGTAGCTCTTGAGGAAATAGAACTGACAGGCCGCAGCAGAGTTTTAAAAGAACAGATTATCAGCGCGAAAGATCAGCTGGCGAGAAAGACCGTCTGGATGTACGGCGGCGACGGCTGGGCTTACGATATCGGATTTGGGGGTCTTGATCACGTCATCGCCCAGGGCGAGGATATCAATATCTTTGTGGTGGATACGGAAGTTTATTCCAACACCGGAGGGCAGAGCAGCAAAGCGACGCCGCTGGGCGCTGTGGCGCAGTTCCAAAGCTCCGGCAAGAAATCAGCGAAAAAAGATTTGGGACGCATGATGATGTCTCAGGGCAACTGTTATGTAGCCAGCGTGGCTATGGGCGCAGACCCGAACCAGCTGATGAAGGCCATCGACGAAGCGGAACATTTCCACGGACCGTCCATCGTCATCGCCTATGCGCCGTGCATCAACCACGGCCTGAAAATCGGCATGGACAAAGCACAAGAAGAAATGAAGCGTGCGGTAGATGCAGGCTACTGGTTCCTGTACAGATACAATCCGCACAAAGAAACCGGCAAGTTCTGTCTGGACTCCAAAGAACCTTCCTTGAACTATCTGGAATTTTTAGAAGGGGAAAATCGTTATGCCTCCTTACATAAAGCTTTTCCTGAAAACGCAGAGCGCCTCTTTGCGCAGGCGGAAAAAGACGCCAGGGCGCGCTATGAGGAGTTTGTCAGACTTGCCGGGGAGGATAGATAATGTTATTACAGACAGAGTACAGCAGAAAGAAAGTCAGCGCGGAGAAAGCGGCCCTTCTGGTGGAAAGCGGAGACTGGGTGGACTACGGCATGATTTCCCAGATTCCCTATCTTTTCGATGCAGCGCTGGCGGCGCGAAAGGCGCAGCTGCAGGATGTAAAGATTCGCGGCTCCATGCTGCTGAAACCTTTGGCAACCCTGGAAGCAGACCCCGGCGGCGATACTTTTCACTATCACAGCTGGCATTTAAGCGGGCTGGAGCGGAAATACGCAGACAAAGGAATTTGCAGCTACATTCCCATGAACTACAGCAGCCAGCCGAAATACTATCGAGATTTTCTGACAGTGGATGTAGCGTGCATCACTACTGCGCCGATGGATAAACACGGGTATTTTAACTTTTCGCTGACCAATTCAGCAGCTTACGCGATTTTGGAAAAGGCAAAGACTGTGGTAATCGAGGTCAATGAGCATCTGCCAAGGGTTTACGGCGGCGAAAAGGAATGTGTCCATATTTCTCAGGTGGATTATATTATAGAAGGGGAGCACGAGTCATTTCCCGTGCTGCCGGGAGCGGAGCCGACAGAAATTGACAGCGCTATCGCAGCGCATATTTGCGGGGAGATTGGAGACGGCGCAGTGCTGCAGCTGGGTATCGGCGGTACGCCAAACGCAGTGGGAGCGCTGATTGCCCAGTCCGATGTAAAGGATTTAGGCATGCACACGGAAATGCTGTGCGACGCCTATCTGCAGCTGTATCGCGCGGGAAAGCTGACCAACAGAAGAAAAAATCTGAACCGGGGCAAGGGTGTATGGAGCTTTTGTCTGGGCAGCGAGGAGCTGTACCAGTGGGTCGCTGAAAATCCGGGTCTTGCCAGCTATCCGGTAGATTACACCAATCTGCCGAAGGTCATCGGGCAGCAGGACAATATGGTGTCTATTAATAACTGCATCACGACGGATTTGTTTGGACAGACCTGCGCAGAGACGGCAGGCTTTCGGCAGATCAGTGGAACCGGCGGTCAGCTGGATTTTCAGTACGGCGCATTCCTCTCAAAGGGCGGAAAAGCATTTCTCTGCATGGCGTCGACCTATCTGAATCAAAAGACGGGCGCTTTGGAATCCCGCATTGTACCGTCCCTTGGAGGGGGCGATGTAGTGACAGATCCCCGCAGCCACGCCTACTATCTGGTGACAGAGCAGGGCATGGTGAACCTGGCAGGC
>CANBFZ010000342.1 GCA_947367725.1 uncultured Eubacterium sp. | reverse complement strand
CATTATTATTGCAGTATTTAGTGAAATTTTATTTGGACTCAGTTTTATTTTTATCAGATTATGTGTTGGGACGGTATCGGTGTTTACGCTGCTTGCATGGCGTACCATGATGGCGTTTGTGATCATGACTGCTTGCGGCGTTTTGGGCATCGTGAAGATCAATTTAAGAGGCAAAAATTTGAAACCGCTGTTGATCCTCAGCCTGTTTCAGCCGGTACTTTACTATGTAATGGAAACCCTAGGTGTGCAGCGGACTACGGCAGCAGAAAGCGGCGTACTCCTTGCCTGCATTCCGATGATTACCATGCTGTTCAGTGCGGTATTTTTGAAAGACAAACCGACCAAACCACAGATTTTGTGCATGGTTGTGACGGTTTTAGGCGCAGTGATGATTGGGATCGGCGGTGAATTACAAACATCCAGCAGCTTTCTGGGGTATCTCTTTTTACTGATTGCGATGTGCAGCGAATCAGCGTATGCGATTACTTCGCAGCATATCAAAGGGTTTAACAGCGCAGAAAAAACTTATGCTATGATTGTCAGCGGAGCGGTAGTGTTTACAGGTTGTGCACTGGTGGAACATGGAATGAACGGCACATTGACGGCATTTCTAACGTTGCCGTTGCATGATACCGGCTTTTTTATCTGTATTTTGTATCTGTCGTTGGGCTGTAATCTGATTGCTTTTCTTTGTGCCAACTATTCGATTTCTATCATCGGCGCGACAAAACGTGCTGCTTTTGCCAGTATTGCATCGGTGACGTCTGTACTGGGCGGGGTCTTTTATTTGGGAGAGTCCTTTACCAAAATCCAAATTGCAGCGACTGTGCTGGTGCTGCTGGGCGTTTATGGGGTAAACCGTTTCGGGAAAAAAGCGGAAACAGATTAATCCAAAACTTTCCTTGCATTGATTGGAAATTTGGGCTAAGATAAATATAGATAGAAAGAAGTAGAAGGAGTGATAGAAGATGGAAAGACCAAACGCTTGGAAAAGCTATGATGAAGAAAAGCTTGCGCAGCTTGAAACGCTCTGTACAGAATATAAAGTATATCTGGACAAAGGCAAGACGGAACGGGAGTGTGTAAAGAACTCTATTGCAATGGCAAAGCAGGCAGGCTATAGAGATTTAAAAGATGTGATTTCTGCCGGCGAGACTTTGCAGGCAGGTGACAAAGTATACGCAGTCTACATGGGAAAGACCATCGCCTTATTTCATATCGGAAAGAAGCCGATCGAGGACGGTATGAATATTTTAGGGGCGCATGTGGACTCACCGCGCTTGGACATCAAACAAAATCCGCTGTATGAAGAGGCTGATTTTGCTTATCTGGACACCCACTACTACGGTGGTGTTAAGAATTATCAGTGGGTGGCAATGCCGCTTGCCATACATGGTGTGATCGCAAAGAAAAACGGTGAAGTGGTGGATGTTGTCATCGGTGAGGATGAAACGGATCCAGTTGTCAGCATTACAGACCTGCTGCCGCATCTGGGCGCAAAGCAGATGGGCAAGAAAGCAAGTGCGGTGATTGAGGGTGAAAATTTAGACATTCTGGTTGGCAGCAAACCGCTTGCCGATGAAGAAAAAGACGCGGTCAAAGCGAACATTCTCAAACTATTAAAAGAAAAATATGATGTGGAAGAAGAAGACTTTCTGTCTGCAGAGCTGGAAGTAGTGCCCGCAGGCAAGGCGAGAGATACTGGGCTTGATCGCAGCATGATTATCGCATATGGACAGGACGACAGAGTTTGTGCGTTCACTTCCCTGAAAGCACTGCTGGACGTAGAAGAGGTGGAAAAAACGGCTTGCTGCATTCTGGTAGACAAGGAAGAAATCGGAAGTGTCGGCGCGACGGGCATGGAATCCAAATTCTTTGAAAATGCAGTTGCGGAACTGCTGGATCGGATGGGGCAGTATCGTGAATTGACGCTGCGCAGAGTGCTGGCAAATTCTAAAATGCTTTCCTCCGATGTAAATGCGGCTTTCGATCCGCTGTTTGCAGATGTGTATGAAAAGAAAAACGCTTCTTTTGCAGGTCGCGGCATGGTATTCAGTAAGTTCACAGGATCCCGCGGAAAATCAGGTTCCAATGATGCCAATGCGGAATACATTGCAGAAATCAGAAACATTATGGATGATGAAAAGGTGCATTACCAGCTGGCAGAACTAGGCAAAGTAGATATCGGCGGCGGCGGAACCATTGCATATATTCTGGCGCTTTACGGTATGGATGTCATTGACTGCGGCGTAGCGGTGCTGAATATGCACGCGCCTTGGGAAGTAACCAGCAAAGCAGACATCTATGAAACCAAGAGAGGGTATGAGGCGTTCCTCAGAAGAATGTAAAAGAATCTTTGACATAAAACAAGCACTTTTCGTTTAAACTACTAAAAAACGAAAGGGCTTGTTTTTTATGTGGCTTTTACTTGCGGTAATTTCTACGCTGTTTATCGGCGTATCTACCATACTTTCTAAAATTGGAATTAAAGATGCGGATGCGTATGTAACTGGTGCGGTAACCAATACGGTACTGCTAACAGCGTTCGCCGGCACGGCAGCGTTTTCAGGCGCCTTTGCACAGGTGCCTTTGATGGAAACGGGGACATGGCTGTCCGTTGCTTTCTCTGGTGTGGTGTTGTCTATTTCCTGGGCGTTTTATT
>CANBFZ010000341.1 GCA_947367725.1 uncultured Eubacterium sp. | reverse complement strand
AGTTCGCTTACGGCAAAAGTGTGTAAGCTGACAGAATCCTGCCGCAAAGAAGACGCTGCAGAAATGTACGAGATCCTAGAAGACTAAAGACAGGGCGCAGGCAGAAATCCTTTATGGAAATTGCCGGAAACGCCCTGTTTTTTGAATTTATAAATGGTATATCAGAGAATATTGCGCAGAGAAAGCCCTTCATTTTCATGGAGAAAGCGAAGCTGTTCTGTCAGTGCGAGTAGCTCGCCGCTGCTGTTGGATACATCCTTTGCCTTGATATACATCAAGGTTTTTGCAAAATTGCTGTCAGCATCGTTGACTTGCTGGGTATCCAGAAAAAACAGCGCTTTATCGCGATAATCATGCCATTTTTCATATTGCGTCTGAAATGCTTCAAAAGCAGTATCCCAGTTTTCGCTTTCGATCGCTGGCATAACCGCATCTTCGCATGCAGAAATAATATCGTGTAAATTTTGGTCGGAATAATGATAGAAGAGTCCCCAGCAACCGACCAGAATTGCAAGAGAAATGATGGACGTAATCAATGCTTTCATTTAATACACCTCACCGGAAAAATTTTGTTTGTGCTGGGGCATGGGATAAACATGGAACATACTTTTTCCATCGTAGAATGCAACAAAGACCTGACTGATATCGGTAATCCCTTTCGCCTGTAGCATACAGAGCAGGGTATTGTAATCGGTATCGGTCTTTGCCATATTTTCTTCGTAGAGTGTGCCATCGCTGATGAGTACCAGAGGCAGCTTCTCCTGATCGGTTTTTGCAATGATAGATAGCTCTCCGTTAGATTCCATGACAGCGTATTCTACATCAGAAATAGAAGGACAGTTGCCCAACCTGAGCTGTTCGAATAGATCGTTGATGGTAATGCGGAGTCTTTGCATTTCTCTGACATTAATCATGCCTTTATCAATAATCACGCTGGGTCTGCCGTTAATAAAATTCTTGAATTTTTCGTTTTTGATCGAAATATAGGAAAGCAGTACCTGCAGGAAAAGCAGTGTAAAAATGGCCATCGCACCGTTGATTAAGGAAGAAGACGGTTCGTCGATGGGAATCGAAGCCAGTTCAGCAATCATAAAGAGTACGACCATCTGAAAGGTTGACATCTTGGAAAGTTCCGACTTTCCCATGATTCGCAGCGTAAACAGTACGATCAGATATAAAATCAAAGTTCGAATACAAACAATAATCAAAACGCACCTCCAAAGATTTGATGTTTCTATTGTGTACGTGCAATGGATTTGTTATACTAGGGAGAAACAAATTTTTGAAAAAGGAGAAATCAGCTTGCGACAGACGAATAGATTCAGATTGTTTTACGGGTTAGGATACGGTGCGATGGGTGTTGTCAATCCTTTGATTGGGCAGTACATGGGAAGCATCGGGTTTTCCGGCACGCAGATTGGTACAGTCACGTCTCTTGCTACTGCAATTGCTGTATTTGCAGCGACATTTTGGGGCGACCGGTACGCAAACAGCAGAGACGGCAGAAAAGTCATTGCAGTGATTTGTATCCTTGCGGGGCTGATGTCGCTGGTAAATTCTATTGCGGGCGTGTTTCTTCTATTTCTTTTCAGTTATGGAATCCAGTACTTTTTTCAGGGACCGGTTATGGGACTGTCTGATGCGCTGGTTTTAGAATCAGAGCAGGAGAACTTTTCTTCCATTCGTTTGTGCGGCGCGGTTGGCTATGCTGCAGCAGTTTTTATCGGCGGCAAAATCGGCGGCGCGTTGGGACTGAAAATGATTTTTTATATCAACGCAGTTCTATTTTTGATGGCGGCGCTGACCGTTCTTTCTGCGAAGACGTCTGGGCAGGAAAAGACTGTGCAGGGAACTGAAAAGTCTTCTGAAAAGGTTCGCTACAGCGCTTTGCTTTCGGAAAAACCGGCGCTGCAGCTGATTCTTTGCGGTATTTTTGTTATGGGTACCAACGTGGCAAATAACACCTATTTCGGTTTTCTGTTTACAGAGGGCGGCGGTACGGTTTCCGGTGTAGGCACCGCGTTTCTTCTGATGGTAGGAAGTGAAGCGCCGTTTATGGCGCTGGCACCAAAGCTCTGCCGAAGGTTTTCCAGAGAAAAAACAATCTTTTTTGCCATGGCGCTGTCGGCGGCGCGGTTTGGACTATATGCCGCGGGACCTTCTGATAAGTGCCTGCTGGCGACTTTTTTTCTGCAGGGCATGGTCAACGGAATTCTGCTAACAGAATATGTGAAGTATTTATCGGAGATGGTGTCTCATCGTCTTATCGCGTTGGCAGTGGCGGCTTTTTACGCAGTCAGTTCTAACGGCGGCACGATTTTGTGCAGTTTTTTAGGCGGCGTGGCGATGGATTTGTTTGGGGCCACCGGCGTATACGCGCTGTTTAGCGGGATGAATCTGATCGGTGTAGTGCTGTATGCCGCGTTCGGGATGCACAGGAAAAAGGAAAAAGTGATGAAAGAGTAGGAGGCAGTGTGCCGCAAACACGGCAAATGCACGAGAGAAAAGGAACATTGACAAATATCCGTGATTCCTATATTTTTGTCAATGTTTCATGGATTTTCAGCCTGCATTCACCCGATTTGGAACCTGTTTTTTGACAAAATTGACAGAAATCAAAAAAAGTGTCAATCCTGTCAATGTTTTTGCGATGAAACATTGACAA
>CANBFZ010000340.1 GCA_947367725.1 uncultured Eubacterium sp. | reverse complement strand
AAAGAGTATGGTTTGGAACTGCGTGCAGAGACGCCGGATCAATTTTTGGTGGTGTATGATTATGAGGCGGAACCGGATCCCCTTTATCCGGGACAAGATACGATTCTTGGCAATCGGTTTGCGTTAATCGATAAGGCAGATTTATATAGTGGTAAAGAAAATTATGAAAAAATTAAGATGACCAGCAATGGTCTGTAACGGGAGGGAACCATGTTAGAGATCCAAGAGGTAACAAAAAAATATGGGAAAAAATATGCGCTACAGGGTGTAAACCTGCAGCTGACAGAAGGCGTTTATGGCTTGCTGGGACCCAATGGAGCGGGAAAATCCACATTGATGAATATCATTACCGGCAATTTGCAGCCAGATGACGGGCGTGTGCTTTGGAATGGAACACCCCTGAAATCTCTGGGAGTGGACTATCGGAGAATGTTAGGCTACGCGCCGCAGCAACAGGGGCTTTATGATGGATTTACGGGAAGACGCTTTCTCAGTTATCTGGGTACGTTAAAGGAAATTCCCAAAAAAGCTTTGGCTGCAGAAATTGAAACAGTGGCTGCTTATGTGAATTTGACAGAAAAGATTGATAGCCTGATTGGAACCTATTCTGGCGGCATGAAACAGCGTTTGCTGATTGCGCAGGCCATGATGGGAAATCCCGCGCTTTTGATTCTGGATGAGCCAACAGCAGGGCTTGACCCAAAAGAGCGCGTGCGGATACGGGAAAAAATCAGAGAACTATCTAAGGGGAAAATCATTCTCATTGCAACCCATGTGGTATCGGATGTGCAGTCCATTGCCAGGGAAATTATTTTCTTAAAATCTGGAGAAATTGCCGATATAGATAGCGTGGAAGCGTTAAAATCTCGCTATGGGGCAGCGCACTTGGAAGAAGTGTATATGGAAATTTTCGGGGAGGAGGCAGTCTGCCATGATGAAACTGATTCCCTTTGAATTAGGAAAATTTTGGAGAAAAAAGAATTTCTGCATGGTTATGGCAGCACTATTTCTGGTGAATCTATTTTTCTTATGGTTTCTCAGTCAGCCAGAGGAGACAGCACCGGGGCTTTCAGATTATAAAAAGCTGCATCAGGAATTGGCTGCCAAAGAGGAGCCCGCACGCGGCACCTATCTTGCCCAGCGGTATGAAGAGATAGAAGGATGTGCAGTGGTAGAAGAAATTCTTATGTATCAAGCACGGGAGGACGCGTTTGCCAAGAGACTGGAACAACAGGCGATGGAACAGCATCCCGGGGTATTCGAAACCTATTATCAATGGTATCTCTCCGGTGACTACTTACGATATACCAGTTCGCTAACAAAAGAACGAACTTTGCTGGATACTGTTTATACGGCATTCCAGAAGGTCTATGGGTATCAGACTTTCCTGGATGGCATTGCGGCACAAAAAGATACTTTGTCTGGAATTTCAGTGTTTGCAAACAGTGAAGGTGGATTTTCTGCTAAAAATATAGAGAAGGAAGCGGCAGATTATGCGGCAATGACAAAGCGCGGCGCATTGGCTGCGCAGCTGCCGGAACCAGAACTGGCGGTGCCTGTGACGTTTGCGGTGGAACTTCCAGCCACAGACTTGCTTTTGTTTCTGGCAGTCATATGCTTTGGCGGCGCGCTGATTTATGAGGAACGAGAAAAAAAGCTATTTCTTGTCATTGGTGTGACGCCACGCGGTAAAGTTTCAACCATCGCTGCGAAAATTGGGGCGTTGGCGATCCATTGTCTGCTGGTTACAGTAGTATTGTATGGCAGTAATTTGGTGTGGAGTTTTTTTGCAGCTGGGATGCCTGACTTGGCAGCGCCGTTGCAGTCGCTGGCGCCATATATGGAAAGCACGCTGAAGGTTTCCATCGGTGGGTTTCTCGGACTTTGCATGTTGTTAAAAGCTGCCTTGCTTTTTGTGTTCGGCAGCCTGCTGCTATTTGCGGCAGTTGCGTGGCGGCAGAATTTTATGTCTCTCTTTGCAGGGGGGCTTTGCCTTGGCGTTAGCGGATGTATGTATCATCTAATTCCCGCCAATGGATGGAATAACTGGTTTAAATTTTTAAACTTTTATGGTGCAATCAAAAGCGACCGTATTCTGGGTGATTATTTAAACTTTAATTTTTTTGGAATACCAGTATCTAGAATAGCAGCAGTGCTTTGCTTTATATGGATATGTGGCTGCATGGGAATGGCAGGTGCAGTGTTTTTATTTCTGCGGGGAAAAAATCTTGCAGCGCCACAGAAAAAGAGTTTGTTGCTGCGGGGATGCAGTATGATTCGGCAGGCGCTAGCAGCCAGACTGCGTGCTTCTGAAAAATTTGGCGGGCGTGTTTTTTATGGAGGATTGTTACGCCATGAAAGCTGGAAAATCTTTATCCTCCGGCGTGGCATTGTGGTTTTTCTCCTTTTTACACTGTTGATCAGCTATCAGCATATTTCAAGACCCTATGAAATCACCGGTGCGGAGGAATATTATAAAGACATGATGTTGACCCTTGAAGGGGAACTGACAGAGAAAAAGACAGCGCTGATAGAAAAAGAGCAAGCACGTTATGACAAGGCTTTTGCAAAAATAGAACAGATAGAAGGATTGATTGCAGCCGGGGAAGTCGATGAACAGACCGGCAGCGCCATGATGGAGCCTTACCATAAGGAGACAGCTTTTTA
>CANBFZ010000339.1 GCA_947367725.1 uncultured Eubacterium sp. | reverse complement strand
CTGAAAATAGTATGATATAAGGAAAGCGAAATTATAAAAGATAAAGAGAAGAATCTTATGAAAAAATGTGAATTACTGGTGCCTGCGGGCGGCAGTCAGCAGCTGATTGCCGCCGTGGAAAACGGCGCAGATGCAGTTTATCTTGGCGGTAAACTGTTTAATGCTCGCATCAATGCGGGAAATTTTGATGATGCAGAACTAAAAGCGGGCGTAGCATTTGCACATAAACGAGGCGTCAAAGTTTATGTGACGATGAATACTTTGGTTACCGATGAAGAACTAGCGGCAGCACTTTCTTATGCTGGATTTCTTTATGGCATCGGTGTAGATGCTTTGATTGTACAGGATCTGGGACTGGGAAAACTGGTTAAAGAAGCATTGCCTGCCTTTCCGCTGCACCTGTCGACGCAGGGGTCTGTTTACGATGCAGCTGGCGTAGAGGCGGCGTATCGCCTTGGATATGAACGGGTGGTATTGGCGCGGGAATTATCATTTGCCGAAATTGAGGCAGTCTGCCAAAGCACTTCTGCAGAGATCGAAGTTTTTGTACACGGCGCGCTTTGCATTTGCTATTCCGGGCAGTGCCAGATGAGCCGGCACTTTGGCGGCAGAAGCGGCAACCGCGGGCAGTGCGCACAGCCTTGCAGACTGCCGTATAAGACTTTGGATGCACAAGGAAAGCGTATCGATACGTTTGCTTATCCGCTGAGTCCAAAAGATTTATGCACCATTGATCATATCGGTGCCCTAGCAGAAGCTGGCGTTTGTTCATTAAAGATCGAAGGACGTATGAAATCCGCTGCATATGTAGCAATTGTTACTTCTATCTACCGAAAGTATTTAGATTTATATTACAAGCAGGGCACTTTTACCGTGACGGAAGAGGATCGAGAAGCCCTTGCACAGATCTTCAATCGAGGGGGATTTACAGAAGGATATTTTTATGAAAACCCAGAACAGACGCTGATGGCAGGAGATATTCCAAAGCACAGAGGGATTCGGATTGGCAAAGTCGTCAAGGCAGTACAGGGCGGCAGTCTTGTGGATGTAAAACTCTATGCACCATTGGCGCTAGGGGATGGCGTGGAAATCCAAGGAGAGCAGCTTACCGGCAATGTGGTGACGTATTATAAAGCATTAAAGAGCGGTCTTGTACGAATCGGTGACATCAAAGGCAGTGTGCGCCATGGAGATCCTTTGTATAAGATCACGTCCAAAGCCCAGATGAAAGCCGCGCAGCAGACATTTTTTAATAAGACATTTGATGAGGGAAAGTATTTGCGGAAGACGCCGGTGGATATGGTATGCACTGTAGACGCTTCGGCAGGTATGACGCTGCAGGTCAAAAGTCCTCTTTTGCAGGAGACTATTTTGGTACAGGAAGCAGCACAGTCGTATGATTTGTGTACAGCGGCAGGTGATGATACGGATGCACTTAGGATGGATGGGAGAATGGAGAAAGCCTTGCGAAAAACCGGCAGCACGCCATTTTCTGTAGGGAAAGTGGAGATTTTGAATCCGCAGAATCTACGTATCTCTGTTTCGGCAATCAATGGATTACGGCGGGAGGCATTGCGGCAACTAGAAGATGCTTTTGCAGTGGGAAGAACGTTGCCCAAACAGTGGTCTGCGGAACGCGTTTGTGCTTCTTTTGATCGAGAAACAGATGGTGCGCCGTCATGTAAAGCATTGGAGTTTTACTTTTACGACTGGGAAAGCTTTGTCTCGTACATCATACCGCCGCAGCTGTCTGCTCTTAAAATTGCGCGCGTATCGCTGCTGCCGGCAGCAGTGTTTCATCACCATTTTGAAGAAATCGGGGAAAACAGTCAGGTGATACCGTATATCACGCCGATATCCAAAGGAAAAGAAGATGCCTATATCGAGTTGCATTTTGAGGAAATTTGCAGACAGGCGCGCAGCCAAGGCATTTATGTGGGGAATCTGAAGTGGATACAGCCTTTCCAAAATGCAGGGGTACCGGTTTTTGGGGACTTTGGTCTGAATGTTTATAACCGTGCGGCTTCTCTTGCGCTTGCACGTTTGGGCATTAGGCATAGTGTGGGTAGCTTGGAAGGTATCTCTGCAGGATTTGGCGCATTTCCGCTGATGCTGACGGAACATCACGTGCCGGGACGATATTTCATTGATAGAAAAAAAGAAAGAATTGGCATCATTGCCAGAGATTTCAGTGACCAGATTCTGCTGATTTCTGAGGATGCGGCGGTTGATTTTGCGGCAGTGAAAGAGGCAGTCCAGCAGGAGAAGGGGATTGTGAGAATCTATGTAAAACCGGTGTTATGACATCCCCTTTTATGTTTAAAAAAAAGAACAAAAAACTTTGCGGAAGGGTGTTGACGAAAGCATGCTTCCGCAGTATTATGATAGCAGAAAAGGGTTACTCGCAAAGAGAGCGTGAGAAGTGGAGGAAACCCAAAAATTTTGCACGGATTTTGTATACAAGATACAGAATTCAATACACTATATCGATTTGAGCAATAGCAAAGGAGAACATGGAACATGAACAACGCATGGGAAGGATTTAAAAAGGGAGTATGGGAAACCACCATTAATGTTGATGATTTTATCAACGCAAACTACACGCCATATGATGGTGATGAAAGCTTTCTGGCAGGTCCGACTGCAAGAACTACAGAAGTAAACGAAAAG
>CANBFZ010000338.1 GCA_947367725.1 uncultured Eubacterium sp. | reverse complement strand
AGGTCTTCCTGCCTGTCTGCGGGGAGTTGCTTACCATTCCAGTGATGCTTGTAAGCCGCGGCATCAGTTTTTACACACAGCTTTTTATCAGCGCGGTCTTTACCGCCATTGCATATTTTGTGATATTTAGAGAGGAAAAAAATGATAGGATTTTATAATTATACAGTCATACTCACCTATATGAGTCTTTTATCCGCTATATTAGGCATGACGTTTGCCACAAACGGGCATTTTAAAATGGCAGTGTTCTGTCTGGCGCTTTCCGGTTTCTTTGATATGTTTGACGGCAAAGTAGCAAGGCGCAAGCTGGACAGAACAGACGACGAAAAACTCTTTGGCATCCAGCTGGATTCTCTTTGCGATGTCGTGGCATTTGGTGCGTTGCCAGGGCTTTTGTGCTACTGTCTTGGCGTTCGCGGCAGCCTAGGCATGCTTGCCATCGGCTTTTACTGCGTCTGCGGCGTCATACGCCTTGCTTTCTTCAACGTAATCGAAACCAATCACTTTTTCTCTCGTGAAGAGCACGAAAAAGTGTATCATGGTCTGCCGATTACTTCCATAGCAGTCATTTTACCGCTGGTGTTTTTACTCCGTTTTCTGGTAAGCAAACATGCATTTGTATTGCTTCTTATCGTCATGCTCTTTGGTACAGGCACCCTGTTCATCGCTGACTTTAAAATGAAAAAGCCGAGCAACAAAGTACTGACACTGATTTGTCTCGTAGTTGCAGCCGCCATCATCATTACCTTTGTCTACTCCAGACATCTGCTGTATCCAGCGTTCATCTAACGAGGTACTCCAATGAATTGCAAAGATCGATGCGGCCGCGTAGTTTTCGTAGATGACGGTCAGGACAAATTTCTTGAAACACTTTATGGCAGTCCTTTGGGGCGCGCTGTTTTGCGTTGTCTCATACCCCCCCTATTTTCAAAAATCGGAGGGTGGTTTTTGGATCGCAAGATTTCTCGGATTGCCATCCGACCCTTTATCCGTAAAAATAAGATTGACATGTCCCAGTTTGAAGCGCGAAAATTCCGCTCTTATAACGATTTTTTTACGCGCAAAATCAATCCGGACTGTCGCCCGGTTGATCGCAATCCTGCGCACCTGATTGCGCCTTGCGACAGCAGGCTGACGGTCTATTCCATTACAGCGGACAGCCGGTTCACCATTAAAAATACCGAATATACCCTGGAAAGTCTTTTGCAGGATTCCAAGGCAGCTTGCGCATATGAAGGCGGTCAGCTGCTGCTCTTTCGTCTTACCGTCCAGGATTATCACAGGTACTGCTATCCGGACAGCGGCATGCTGAGCAAAATACATCATATTGCCGGGGTATTTCATACCGTGAATCCCGTGGCAGGCGACTATTATCCAATATATAAAGAAAACACCCGCACCTATTGTTATCTTGACAGTCCTGTTTTCGGTCGGATTCTGATGATGGAAGTCGGCGCCCTGCTGGTAGGTAGAATCTGCAATTATGAAGAAAGCTGTGCGGTCACCCGTGGCAGTGAAAAAGGTCGTTTTGAATTCGGCGGTTCTACGATCATTCTTTGTCTTCCCAAAGATGCAGCAGTTGTGGACGATGATATTCTGGAAAACAGCCGATGCGGGTTTGAAACCCGTGTTAAATACGGCGAAAAAATCGGCGCCCGCCCTACTGATCAAGCATAGTCTAGCAGGCATTTAGGGCAGCATAGCAAGGTCGTTGTCGTCTCCTAGGTTTCTACTTCTGCATCGTTTTTGCAAGCTTAGTAAACGCGGCACTTTTCAAAATCACACTGCTGCGTTTGTGTAAAGATCGCGTTAAAAAAATATCACGTTCTCCTTGACAAATGCGAAGCACAGGTATAAAATGAATTTGTAAAAAAACTGCATATATCATCTTCAGGGCAGGGTGTAATTCCCGACCGGCGGTATAGTCCGCGAGCGCATTTCGTGCTGATTCGGTGTAATTCCGAAACCGACAGTATAGTCTGGATGGAAGAAGAAGTTGTTGTGTTCTTGTAATTTATCATGCTCTGGAATTTTCAATTCCAGAGCATTTTTTACAAACAAGCATCATTGTTACATAAATTGTCCTGTATCGATTTCGATTGCAGGACTTTTTTCTTGAAAAGAGGTGAAACTACCTACTATGGACAAAAAATATATGGAATACGCCATTACACTGGCGAAAAAAGGAACTGGCTATACTGCACCCAATCCTCTAGTCGGGGCAGTCATCGTCAAAGAAGGCAACATCATCGGACAAGGATTTCATGAAAAATGCGGCGCGCCTCACGCAGAGCGAAATGCCCTGGCAGACTGCCGCGCACGGGGAAACGATCCGCAAGGCGCAGCAATGTATGTAACACTGACGCCTTGCTGCCACTATGGAAAAACACCGCCTTGTACGGACGCCATCATCGAAAGCGGCATTGCCCATGTCATCATCGGTTCACGAGATCCCAATCCGCAGGTCTTAGATCAAAGCATTGGCATCTTAGAAGACGCTGGCATTCAAGTCACCACTGATTTCCTTGGTGAAGCGTGTGACGCTCTGAATCCAGTGTTCTTCCACTATATCACCCACCATACGCCTTATGTGGTGATGAAATATGCCATGACCATGGACGGCAAAATTGCCACTTATGCGGGAAATTCCAAATGGATCACTGGAGAAGCTGCCAGAGCCCAGGTGCACAAGGATCGCCACCGATATACCGC
>CANBFZ010000337.1 GCA_947367725.1 uncultured Eubacterium sp. | reverse complement strand
TACTTGGAACGAGCCTGGTTTCTGTTGTTTACACCGGCAGTGTCCAGTGTACCTCTGATGATGTGATAACGCACACCTGGGAGGTCCTTTACTCTTCCGCCTCTGATCAGTACCACGCTGTGCTCCTGCAGGTTATGACCGATACCAGGAATATAAGCGGTCACTTCGATACCGTTGGACAGACGTACTCTGGCAACTTTTCTAAGCGCAGAGTTCGGCTTCTTAGGTGTTACAGTTTTAACTGAAGTGCACACGCCTCTCTTCTGTGGTGAGTTGGTGTTAGTTGCTACTCTTCTTAAAGAGTTCATACCCTTACCGAGAGCAGGAGCGGTTGACTTCTTAACAGAACTGGTTCTGCCCTGACGTACTAACTGGTTAATAGTAGGCATTCGTTTCTCCTTTCCTTTTAAACTTTATTTTCACAATCAAACTGACCCTAAATCACTTCTAGGGTCAATTTCATTCGAAACGCTCTAATATTCTATCACATATTTTTTCCAAGTGCAAGGAAATTATTCCTGATTTCACGGTAAATTTAGCCGAAGATGTGGGAACAATCTTTGACTTCTAAACATCTCTATTCTGTTTAGACACACAGGTGAACTCCCTAAAAAGTTTATAGAACCATCCACCTTCAGTTCAAAGAAGGATTTACATGAACCATACAATGCTTGATATTCTCATCACTGCGCTCAATCGTTGCATGGACGTCTTCTGCAATCGTATGCGCATTCTTAAGGCTCAGTTCTCCATCTACCTGAATTTCCACATCTACATACATTTTCGCACCGAATTGTCTCGTCTTGATATCATCAATCTCGACCACACCCTTAACATTTTTAATTTCCTGCTCCATATTCTGTATGATGCTGTCATCACAGCTTTTATCCACCATTTTATCCACAGTCTCAAGGAAAATATCTACAGCAATCTTGATAATAAAAATACAAATTACAATACTTGCAATAGGATCCAGAACTACAAATCCCATACGAGCGCCGGCAATTCCAATCAAACTGCCTACAGAGGAGAATGCATCAGATCTGTGATGCCAGGCTTCCGCTTTCAGAGAAACCGAATTGATTTTCCTGGCTGCAATAATCGTATACCAGTACATACCTTCCTTTACAAGAATGGACACCACCGCCGCTGCAAGCGCAAGGGTTCCGGGCGCTGCAACAGTTGCCCCAGCTCTGATAGAAAGCACCGTTTTTATCCCTGCATATCCAATTGCAATGCCAGCCAGCACAAGTATATTTGCAAGAAGCAGCGCAATGACACATTCCATTCTTTCATGACCATAAGGATGCTCCTTATCTGCCTTTTTTCCAGAAAGATGTGCGCCTAAAATCACCAGACCTGTGCCCAAAACGTCTGAACCGGAATGGATTGCATCAGAAATCATAGCATGGGAATTGGCAATGACTCCAGCCACCAGCTTGACGGATGCCAACAAAATATTCCATACAAGACTCACATTGGAAACACGAATGATTACTTGTTTGGCGTCATCTTTTTTATATTCCATACTTTTCAGCTCCTCAAAATCAATTGGAAATCATCATATTCAATATTTCCGTGTCAGTATTCTTCATCCCTTCTTTTCCCAGTCTCCATATGTTCTCAATGGTCTCCTCGGCGGACTCTTCAACCAGTCCTTCTCCATCCTGAAATCTGCTGCCATCTATGGCAAGTTCCCTGGCCATAATTGACGCATCTAGGGCAGATGCAATCTTTGCAGCACAGGACGCTTTCGCACCATCACATACGATACCTGAAACATTTCCCAGGGTGTTGATCACACTATTGGATATCACATCAAAAGAATCGTCATACAGAAAACCGATGCCAGCACCCGCACCGCAGGCAGCCCCCACGACGCCGCAAAAAGCTGATAATTTTCCGATCCCTCTTTTGATATGTATTGCTACTAAATTGCTGAGAATCAGCGCGCGATACAGCTTTTCATCCGATACACCTAAATATTCTGCGTACTTAACAACGGGAACAGATACGGTGATCCCCTGGTTTCCGCTGCCTGAATTGATTACTACCGGCAGTTCACAACCTGCCATTCTGGCGTCAGAGCCTGCTGCCGCATATGCCTTTGCAACTTCACGAATCTCATGGTGCCTGTGTTTCAGAATACTTTTTCCCACGTTTGCACCATACTGATTCTTTATGCCCTCTTCAGAAATCGCTTTATTATACTGAATCTGACGGTCTATGTATGGAATCAATTCCGCAATATCACCTTCTCTGGCAAAATCATAGATTCCTTTGAGGTCCATAATCTTTTCCTCTTCCTCGAAATCATGGAAGGATTCACTTTCGTTTTCGAGAATCGACTGTCCGTCTCTGGCGACTTTGACAATGTTTGTATGCCATTGCGAAATCACGACCTCCGCACAATGGGCGCCGTCAGAAACAATCATATCAATGTACAGATTCTCAACACCCGCAGCCAACTCTACAGAACAGATGCCCTTCTCGAGATACTGAACCATTGTCGCAACCTGTTCTTCCGTAATGCCTTTCAGAACCTCCAGCTTATCATCCGGGTTTCCCCACAGTACGCCCAAAAGTGCGCTGGTCTCTATGCCTCTCATATCTTTCGTGGATGGCACAATCACGCCTTTCACATTTTTGATGATATTTCCGCTGCAGCGAACCAACACCTTCTCCGGAACATTTCCCAGTACTTTTCTGGCGACT
>CANBFZ010000336.1 GCA_947367725.1 uncultured Eubacterium sp. | reverse complement strand
TGATTGGACAAATGAAATGCCTCTAAAAATTGCGTGTAAAAAGTCGAACTTAAATAAGGCAAATTATAACACAAAGTAGACAGGGTCAGTAAAAACACAATGAAATACTTTCTTCGATCTTTCAAGATAATCACTCCTTATAATAAATTTTCTATCATTATAAAGAACTTCCTTTTCCTTTTCAAAAAACGGTATTTTCATTTTACGACTATTTTCTGCACTTTTTTCCAACGATATTGGATTTTTTGCATAAAATATGCTATACTAATAAAAAACTTTACGAGTTTTACATTATTTCAGAGAAAAAAGCAATTATATGAAACCTTTGCGGAGGTACAGCATGGAAGAAATGATACGCAAAGTCATCGGACAACGTATTCGGTACTATCGAAAGCAAAAACACTACAGCCTGGCAGAATTTGCTCTACTCATTAACAAAAGCAAATCTTCTCTGTCTAAATACGAAAGGGGCGAAGTATCAATTGATGTGGAAACACTCATCGTCATTGCCCGAAATCTTGAAATCTCGGTTTCACAGCTTCTTGACATGGACTATTTATCTTCAGCAGATTATTTTGCTGAGGGTATCTGCGATTCCTCGCAGGCGCAGAAAATCTACTACGTATATGTTCCATCTTTTGTTCAAAAGAAAAGCAAAGAGGTTAATATCCTTACTATAAATCAAGAAAGAGCTGTCTTTTACGGACGTGTATCAGCCCTTACCGATTTTGCAAAGTGCGCCTATTACTATACCGGTACAGTACAGGAGTTTGACTCATCTCAGAGAATTTTTCTTGCCAATGCCACCAATCAAAATGATTTAATCGTGATTGATCTCACCAACAGCTTGGATACATCCTCCATTATTGTCGGTCTGTTTTTTAGCCTTTCCTTCGGTCGCTATGATTCCTTTGTCAGCAAATGTATTGCTACTGAGCGCCCACTGTCTGACCTCACGGAAGCTTCCACACTCACAGCACCAACGAGAGATGAAATCAATCATCTGAAAAAAAGCCACATATTTAAAATACTGCAAACCTAAAGAACACCCCTTCTGTCAGCCGTTTCATATAACTGCTAAAGGGGTTCATTTTATATATTTTTCTAGTTCAACCCCAATTCCGCCAAACGTCTGTAATACGTCGAACGGCTCAGAAGCAATGCCACAACCTCTGTTCTATAACCTGAACGCTATGTCTCTGCTCCTAGAAACGATATATTTTTTAAAGAGAAAAAAATTGTTGAAGTTATATAATGTCTCAATTAGTTTTACGCAAACCAGCCTGCTCCAACCGTGATTCTCCGTTCATGCAGGCAGAACACAAGACATATATGTTCTTATGACGAACAAATAAAAGTTCTCGTGTCCGTTGAAACAGTTTTAACATTAACAGAAAAATCCTTTGAAGAATACGCCAAGGGACACGCAACCACCCCAGTTAAACTTCATTTGCCCGCATACCCTAAATATGAAGGGTATGCCACCATGCCCGCCTATCTGACAAACCCTTAATATCACGGGAGCAAAGATTGTAAGCGTTTACCGCGACAATGCGCAAGATCAGCTTCCTTCTACAATTGGGTCCATCATCCTCCACGACCCTAAGACAGGCAAGCCTTACGCGCTGATGAACAGAACTTACGTTACTTCTGCCAGAACAGACGCAGTTATGGGCGTTATGGCAAAATACTGCGCAAAGAAAAACGCAAAATCGTTCACTATTATTGGCATCGGCGCTCAAGGATTTTCCGCATTTCACATGGTCTGTATCGCGCTGCCGCAGGTTAGCGAAATCTGTGTCGTAGATATCAAATTTGCAAAAGGCACCACTGCCCTTGATGCAGCGAAAACTTACGATGGTACCTTTGTAAAAAAATTCAATAAATACATCGGCGACTTCAAAGAGTATCTGTTCGAAAGAATCAACAGTGACGCAAAGCATCACTGCGAATCACCAGCGCTGCCTATAACGACCTTGAGCTCAGCGACATTTCTGCGGAAATCGGAAATATCATAATCGTCAAAGAAGCCAGCCGTGAGAATGACGATGAAATTAGTCCTGCCTCTTCCGTGGGCGTGGGTATTCAGGACCTGATGGCGCCCACGAGACCTACGAAAAAGCCCTCGCATAGGATATCGGAACAGGACTCGACTTTTGCAGCCGTCCGTTTTGCAACGGCGGCTGTTTGTTTATACCTTAATTCTTTAAGCATCCCACCGGCACCACATTCCAGACTGCTTTTATCTCGATAATGTAATACATCTCCGCCAAGGAAATCCACATACACACGTAAATCTTTGATGCACAAAATTTCAAATAATAGTCTGAAAGTCACTTTTGTTAAACGCTTATATTTCAATGGTTTTCAATATTTTTCGGCGTGTTGGCATTTTTTCTTCTGAGCACGGACTCTCACGATTGCCTAGTCTTTCCCCACCGTACGCACTGCAGCCATCTGCCGTAATACATTTTAGGGTGCATTTCCAGCATTAACTGCATAAAACTGTACCCTATATTACTTCATAATATTTTACTTCAAATTAATAAAAATGTAAAACATCACATTTATGTACATATTTTTACTATTTTATTCACTTTTGCTGTCTGAATCTCTCTCTGACCCGCTTCCATTTACCTTTTGGGCTTATTCCCCATGCTTCTCAAAATATTCCTCTGCCAACATAGACATCAAGTGCACATCATAAAGTACCCCGTTTTTTCTGCAGTTTTTTCG
>CANBFZ010000335.1 GCA_947367725.1 uncultured Eubacterium sp. | reverse complement strand
GATTCCATATGAAAAGTTTCTTTCAGTACTTGCGGCATCGTCTCTGCAAAACGTGCTGCGTTCTCCTGACTTAGTCCATCGTATACGCGCACGGTTTCAATGCCGGGAAGCAGTGACAGCGTTGCTGCGACTTGGAACGTCGCCACATGCCCCGCACCCACAATCATCAGATTCTTTGCATCTTTTCTCGCCAGCAGCTTTGCACCGATTGCGCCTGCCGCGCCGGTTCTAATCCCAGTAATATGGCTGCCGTCTAAAATTCCCATCGGCGCACCAGTCTTTGCGTCCATGACCATGACGGTTCCAATCAGAGCAGGCAAACCTTTTGCCGGATTTTCTCCAAACCAGGATACGACTTTCAGTCCAAAAATATCACTGCCTTTCAGCCAGCCAGACTTGATATCCATATCCGCAACACCCGGATTAAATTCATGGAACACCAGCGGAAATACGGTAGTATCACCCATGGCTTTCAATCTGTAAACTTCCTCTACCGTGTCAATCACATCAGGAAGGCAGAGTACCCGTTCCGTCACTTCCCTGCTCAAAACTCTTAATTCAAACATCTTTCTTTCCTTTCACAAAAATGTCATGTCTCTATTTGGTTTATCTTAAGTATAGCAACTTCACGTAAAAAAAAGTTTGTAAATTTCGAGAAGTCTGCTCTGTATTTTTTGAAATTTGTACAAGAAACAGCAAAAAACTGTGTGTTGACGGATCATCAAATCAGTCAATACACAGTCCTGCATCAAAAAACGGATTCGTTCTGCCAAAGCAGTCCGCCATTATTTCAGATATTTTGTTAAAAGCAGCATCACTTCATCAATATCAATCGGTTTTGCAGTATGGGCGTTCATGCCGCAGTCCAAACAGTGCTGCACATCGTCTGCAAACGCATCTGCGGACATTGCGATAATCGGCAGTCCATTGTCTTCCCGAGGAAGCGCTCTAACCGCTGATGCTGCATCATAGCCGTTCATCACTGGCATACGAAGATCCATCAGAATGGCATCGTAATAGTAAAGCGCTGATGCCTGCATCTTCTCAACACAGATCTGTCCGTTTTCTGCCCAGTCCACTTCAAAGCCTACTTCTGTAAGAATATCGTAAGCAATCTCATAGTTCAGTTCATTATCTTCTGTCAAAAGAATCCGTTTGCCAGAGAAATCCTGCTGCTCTTTCCGTACCTCTTCATATGCCTCGCCTTCAATATAGCGTTTCAATCCATAATACAATGTAGATTTAAACAGCGGTTTCGCGATAAAGCCGGTCACGCCCGCCTCAAGGGCCTGATTCTCAATATCACTCCAATCGTAGGCAGAAATCAAGAAGACTGGAATTTGGTTTTCAATTCGTTTGCGGATCTCTTTCATGGTATGAATCCCATCCATGCCCGGCATTTTCCAGTCAAGCAATACAAACTGATATTCATCACCTGCTTGATGCTTCGTTTCTATCATACGCAGCGCATCCTCTCCACTCAGCGCATAATCGGCATCGACGCCTAATTCCTCCAAAGAAGCCACCGCACTAGCGCAAAGGGTTTCATTGTCATCTACGACCAACACCTTATGCAGAGGTAGCACCATGTCTGCCTCTTCAATGGTAGCTTTCTGCAAATCCACCGTAATTCGGAATTCACTTCCTTTTCCTAGTGCACTGTCTATCTCAATGGTGCCGTCAAGGGCATCTACAATGTGCTTTGTAATTGCCATGCCCAAACCACTTCCAGAAATTTTATCTACTTCTGTAGAATGTTCCCTGCTGAAAGAATCAAAAATCTGTGCCTTAAATGCAGCACTCATACCGATGCCAGTGTCCTTGACGCAGAAATAGTTTCTCACATAATCGTCTCCTTTCGGTGAATCCGACTGAGACAGATATACATTGATGGTCCCTTCTTCTGGCGTAAACTTATATGCATTGGATAAAAGATTGAGCAGTACCTGATTCAGCCGCACACTATCACACAATACATTTTCAGCGATAATCTTTTGAATGAAAATATCGAAATGCTGCTGCTTGGACTTGAACTGCGGCTGCATAATCTGTACGATATCCTTCATTGCATCCCGCAGCGAAAGCTGCTCCATATTCATGGTCATTTTACCGCTTTCAATCTTTGACATATCTAGCACATCATTAATGAGACCCAACAGATGTTTGCTGGACAACTTAATCTTCTGCAAGCAGTCGTCAACCCGGTTGGTATCGCCTTCATTCTTAATCGCGATCTCCGTCATACCTACAATCGCATTCATCGGCGTTCTAATATCATGGCTCATACTGGACAAGAAATCACTTTTGGCTGAATTCGCATAAATCGCCTCTTTTCTTGCTTTTTCCAGTTCCACCATCTGTGCCCGAATCATTCTATAATAAAGCAGGAAAATCAAAAGCAGCATCAGAAGCACACAGCCGCCTGCTTTCAGCATAGCAGAAGAACGCACCCCATCCAGTTCATAAACAATCGTGTCCAACTCTCCAAACGGCATGATACTGATCAAATACCACTCCGAATCCGGCAACCGGGACATATACAGATGTCTGCGCTCATTCTGGGCAGAAATGACCGTAGAATAACTGATATCATGTTCAATGGCATATTGCAATTCGCGAAGGTATTCTTCCTTCTGCTTTCCTTCATAGCTGTCCAGCGTTTCCTTAATTCTGTCATAGAAGTTCATGCGGTAAGCATCCCCGCCGCGAATGACAAAATCCCCCTCTGCATTGATGATATGC
>CANBFZ010000334.1 GCA_947367725.1 uncultured Eubacterium sp. | reverse complement strand
GTTGCGGTGGATGTGCCAGAAACGGTATTTACAGGATATAAGGATACAGAAACAGAAGCAACGGTTCTTGCGATTTATGTAGATGGCACAGAATCAGCTACGGCACAAACCTATCAGAATGCTGTGATCTATTTAGATAAAACCCCGTTTTATGCAGAAGGCGGTGGGCAGGTTTCGGATAATGGAATTATGACAACCGACAAATGCTGCGCCAAAGTGACTTCCGTTGAAAAATCACAAGGTGTGTTTGCACATAAAGTGCTCATCGAAAGCGGAAGTCTTTCTAAAGGGGATACAGTAACCTGCGGCATCAATGTGTTTAAACGGAACGCAACTGCAAGAAACCATACTGCAACCCATCTGCTGCAGAAGGCGCTGCGCGAAGTCGTTGGCGCCCATGTGGAGCAAGCCGGTTCCTCTGTCAATGAAAATGCGCTTCGCTTTGACTTCACCCATTTTGAAGCCGTAACGCCGGCGCAGCTGGAACAGGTGGAACTGATGGTAAATGAGAAAATCACAGAGTTTTTACCAGTTTCCACAGTAGAAACTTCTATGAAAGAAGCCCAGGCAATGGGGGCGATGGCGCTGTTTGGTGAAAAATATGGCGATCAGGTCAGGGTGGTAAACTGCGGTGGCTGGAGCATTGAGCTTTGCGGCGGCACCCATGTTGCCAACACGGGACAAATCGGTGTATTTAAAATTGTCAGCGAGGCAGGCGTTGCATCTGGTGTGCGCAGAATTGAAGCGGTCACTGGCACCGGTGTACTGCTGAAAGCCATGGAAGCAGAAGAAACCGTTCGCCAGATTGCAGAGAATTTGAAATCGAATGCTTCTGCAGTGGTACAGAAATCTGCATCCATCGTAGAAGAGTTGAAAGAGACCAAAAAAGAATTGGAAGACTTTAAGAAAGCCGCCATGGGCAGTGAAGTTGATGATTTAGTGAAAGCAGCCAAAGAAATTGGCGGTATAAAGCTGGTTACGAAGGAATTTGCAGATTATAATATCAATGATCTTCGGAACCTGTCTGACGATATCAAGGCGGCACATCAAGGCATCGTGATGGTGTTTGCCACCGTAAACGGACCAAAAGTAACCTTCCTGGTGTCCATTACCGACGACTTATTAGAGCAGGGATTGCATGCAGGCAATATGATTAAACAGATTGCAGCAGCCTGCGGCGGCGGTGGCGGCGGTAAAGCCGATATGGCACAGGCAGGCGCCAAAGACCCGTCCAAAATTTCTGATGCATTTAAGGTTGCAGAAGCGCTTTTATCATAGTATACTATAGGTACAACCACAAGAAGGAGGTCGTGATTCATGGAAAGAAAGACAATTATGTTTGATGCAGCCAAGACACAGCAGAGGACAACCAAAGAAGTGCTGGAGAGTGTTTATGCTGCTTTAGAAGAGAGAGGGTATAATGGAATCGACCAGATGGTTGGATACATTCTTTCTGGTGACCCGTCCTACATTACAAGCCATAACAGTGCGAGAACAATGATCAGCCGCATTGATAGAGATGACTTGGTAGAAGAGATTCTGAGAGAGTACTTGAGAAAGTAATAGAGTGAGCATCGGCAGGATTATTTTACCTGCCGATGTTCCTTTTGAGAGGTAAAACCATATGAGAAAAATTGCCCTGGATGTAGGAGATAAGACTGTGGGAATCGCGCTCAGCGATGCCCTTGGCATTACAGCACAGGGGCTGATGACCTTAGAGAGAGTCGGCATTCGCAAGGACACCGGTAAAATTCTGGATCTTGTTAAAGAGTACGAATGCGACACCATCGTCATCGGTCTTCCAAAGAAGCTGGACGGCACAGACAGTATACAGACGGAAAAGGTTTACGAGTTTCGTACCATGCTGGAAAATAAGATGCGAAGCACTGGTATGAAACACATAGAAGTGGTGTGGCAGGACGAGCGACTGACCACGGTGATGGCTGAGAAAGTGCTCATTGAGGCAGACGTCAGCCGCAGCAAGAGAAAAAAAGTCATAGACAAGCAGGCTGCAGTGATTATTATGCAGAGCTATCTGGACCGTCTTGCGCTGCAGAAACATCAAACAGATAACAATGCTTTTGGAGGTTAAAATACATGAAAAAAATCGGAATTATCATGGGAAGCGACAGCGATCTGCCTGTTGTTGAGAAAGCAATGACCACGCTGGACGAGTTTGGCGTGCCTTATGCGGTACACGTTTATTCAGCCCATAGAACACCAGCAGAAGTCAAAGACTTCACGGTAAATGCCAGAGCAAACGGCTTTGGTGCAATCATTGCAGCTGCCGGAAAGGCTGCCCATTTAGCAGGCGCCATTGCAGCCAGCACGACACTGCCTGTCATCGGTATTCCTGTAAAATCTTCGACCTTGGATGGATTGGACGCGCTCCTTTCCACTGTACAAATGCCAGGGGGCATTCCTGTTGCTACAGTAGCCATTGATGGTGCGCAGAACGCAGCACTCCTTGCCATTCAAATGCTGGGCATTGAGGATGCCGCGATTGCCGAAAAGTTGGACAGCCAGAGAAAAGAGGCGGCCGAGAAAGTTTTGGCGAAAAATGCAGCCATTGAAGAAAAATATCAGAAATAGGAAAAGTGAGAAAGAAGTTTAACATATGACAGTAGAAAAAAGAGAACAGCTTTATGAAGGAAAAGCGAAAAAAGTATTTGCAACGAATGACGAGAACCTGTGTATCGTTTCTTACAAAGATGATGCGACAGCTTTTAATGGTCTGAAAAAAGGCACC
>CANBFZ010000333.1 GCA_947367725.1 uncultured Eubacterium sp. | reverse complement strand
TCAGACCTACTGTAGCTGATAAATTTGGTAACTATTATTGTTCCAAGACAACGAAAAACTTTAACTATGTAATGGCTGGCGCTGCAGAGCACACCATCATTGCACCGGAAAAGATTGTTGAAATTAACGAGATTGATCCTGATTACTTTGCAGTTGCAGGTGTTCTCGTAGACGCTATTGTGGAAGGAGAAAAGAAATGGCAGATTTAAAACAGAGAATTGCGAAAAGATGCGCAAAAGAATTTAAAGACGGCGATTTTATTAATCTGGGAATCGGCCTTCCTACCATGGTAGCAGACTATATTCCAGAGGATATTGCAGTAACCTGCCACTCCGAGAATGGATTTGCAGGCATCGATGCTGTAGCAGATGAAACCAATACAGACGTAGATATCATCAACTCCGGCGGCGTATACGTGACTGCACTGCCAAGAGCAAAGTTCTTTGACACGGCTGAATCCTTCGGTCTTGTGAGAGGCGGACATGTAAAGGCTACTGTTTTGGGCGCCATGGAAGTTGCTGAAAACGGAGATCTGGCAAACTGGATCGTACCAGGCAAGAAAGTTGCTGGCATGGGCGGTGCCATGGATCTTTGTGCAGGCTGTCCTGAGGTAATCATCGTGATGCTGCATACCCAGAAAGGCAACCACAAGATCTTAGAAAAATGCACACTGCCTCTGACTGCAGAACGATGCGTCAGCAAGATCATCACAGAGATGGGTGTAATGGAAGTTAGAGAAGATGGCATCTGGGTAACAGAACTGCACCCAGATTTCACCAAAGAAGACATTCAGGCAGCAACGGGCTGCACCCTCCACTTCGATCCGAACATGAAGGCGATGGAAGAGGAATAAACGCTGGAAAGGATGAAAATCTGATTTAGGATGTTAAGAGGGGATTCGCATGCGAATCTCCTCTTTATTACGGTAAACGATTATGAAACAGCATTTAAACAAAGGATATCTCTATGTGTTTGTCGCAGGATGTCTATGGGGAACCTTAGGTCTTTTTGTCAATCTGCTTGGCGATTACGGCATTTCAGGCGCAACGGTAGTATTTTTGCGTATGGCAACCGCTACCCTTTGGATCGTACCTTTTATGCTGCTGACAGGCGGCAGCAAACTGTTTCGGATTGACAGAAAAGGACTGCTGCTTTGTGCGATTCTGGGCATCATTTGCCAGGCATTGTTTAATTATGCCTATACCGAGGCAATCAACAGCATTGGCGTTGCAACGGCGGCTGTTCTGCTGTATACTTCCCCGGTCTTTGTCAGTGTCATGAGCCGGATTTTTTTCAAAGAAACCATCGGCATGCGGAAGATTGCAGGGCTTTTGGTAAACGTTGCAGGCTGTGCGCTGACGGTGACCGGTGGCAATTTTGCGGGGGTGACACTGGGATATGGGGTGCTCATCGGCATTGCGGCAGGATTCCTGTATTCCTTGATGACTATTTTCGGAACGATTGCCAAAGCGTACGACACCACAACGGTGACGTTTTACAGTTTTCTATTTGCGGCTATCGCCATGGGCGTGACCGCAAATCCATGGGCAGAGATGGGCGCAGTGCTGTCTCCGTCTTTTGTGGCAATTTCTTTTGCTTATGGTCTTTTCACAGCGGTGCTGGCATACTTTATTTATATGAAGGGGCTGTCTATGCATCTGGAAACGTCCAAAGTGCCGGTCATTGCATCTGTGGAAACCATTGTAGCAGCTGTGATTGGGTTTGCTGTGTTCCAGGAGGCGTGCGGTTTTGCGAAATTTGCTGGTATCGTGCTGGTGCTGGCGTCCATTGCCATGATGAACTTGGGCGGACAGAAACAGATGGAGGATGCAGAATAAATTGATAGAAAAAACACCTGTTAACGCAGGTGTTTTTCAATTAAGTCGATAAACGTATCTACATAGTCTGCTTTTGCGAAGATGGCTCTGGCAGAAGTCTGATTGCCGCCGCCTTTTCCGCCGTAGATATTGGCGTTTTCCTTGACCAATCTGCCGCAATCGTGCTTGTCAGAGAACAGCAGGACAGTGTTGGTCGGTGCATGAACTAAAAATGCGATGGTTGGGATACAGCCGGCGAGACCTCTGCCGATTTCCAGTAAATCGTTGATAGACAATTTGTCGTATTTTCTGACAAAAGCTGGCACAAGCAGGGCTTTGATTTCAGCCGTTTCACGGGCGATGACCCATTTTTTCAGCTGATACAATTCGTTGCGCACGCCTTGATTTTTTTCTTGTTGTGCAGAAAATTTGTCCAGCAGATCGGTGAAGCCTGCGGACAGCCGATTTTCCAAGGCAGACAATGCGTCAAACCGCTGCTGATATTGCCGGAATGCGCGCTGACCCGCTTCAAAATAGATGCGGTACATGCTTTTGTTGACTTCCACTTTATAGATTTTTAGCAGACCGACTTGTCCAGCAGATGCAGGATGGGTGCCGCAGCATGCCACGCAGTCGGCTGGATTTTCCACAGCACCCACGCAGACGATGGTGATATCCTCGTCGAGGGCAAGGGCTTTGCGTAGAGGAAGTGTTGCAGCTTCTTCCCGGCTGTCAAAGTGCCGGGTAATAACGGGCAGGTTTGCCCAGATGACTTGGTTGGCTGCCAGTTCGGCTTCCTTTGCCATATCCCAGGTGACTTTGTCGTAGGCAGGATTTTCTTCTAGGGAAATGTCGATGGTCATATACTCTTCGCCCATGTGAAAGCCGCGGTTGACGCCGCCGAACAGTTCATAAAATTTTCCCGACAAGATG
>CANBFZ010000332.1 GCA_947367725.1 uncultured Eubacterium sp. | reverse complement strand
ATGGTGATTTCCGGTTGGGAGGTGGTGGAACGCATGACGCGCTTGCCGCTGGTTTCTGTGCCTAATGACGACGGCGTGGAAATCAATGTACCGGAAAAGCCGGTGTATATGAAGCAGATATTATGTAAAAAGGTAGAAAAATCCTATTGACTCTAACGTTACGTCATCGTTTATACTGTAACTACACGGGAGGAAATCATCATGAGAACAGTAAAAGAAGTCAGTATATTAACCGGTGTCAGTGTGCGCACACTGCATCATTATGACGCAATCGGGCTTTTGAAACCGGACGCGATGACAGAGGCAGGATACCGGCTGTACGGAGATACAGCGCTTGCGCGTTTGCAGCAGATTTTACTGTTCCGGGAACTGGAATTTTCTTTAAAAGAGATTAAGGAGATATTGGAAAGTCCGGACTTTGACAGAAATAGAGCGCTTCAGCAGCAGATTACTTTGCTGACAATGAAAAAGGAGCACCTAGCACATCTCATTGACCTCGCCCGTGAAATCAAAACGACAGGAGGAAATCATATGGATTTTACAGCATTTGATACAAGCAAGATGGATGCGTATGCGGCGCGTGCCAAGGAAATGTACGGCAAAACTTCCGCATATCAGGAATTTACCGAAAAGACGAAAAACTGTACGAAGGGAGAGTTACAGAACACAGGTGTGGAGATGATGAAAATTTTTGCGGCGCTGGGCGCCATGCAGGATGCCGCGCCGGATGCGGAAGAAGTGCAGGCACAGGTCAAAAATCTGCAGGATTTTATTACGCAGCATTATTACACCTGCACTGATGAAATTTTGGCAGGTCTTGGCGCAATGTACGCCAGTGACGCGGTATTCTCTACGAATATTGATAAAGCGGGAGGCGCCGGTACGGCAGATTTTGTCAGTCGGGCGATCGCGATATACTGCGGGCGATAGCGCGGTCATTGCATTTTATCAAAAAGTACCATAATTTCAGCGCATCATCCATCGATTTTAGGGCTTTTCAAAAAGCATTGGCAGCTTTATAATAAAGTAAGCTGCATCTTGTAAATGGCAGGAAGTTTTTGCAGGAACCTGATGTGTACGTCTCATAGGTGGAACTGTAGAGACAGCAGCAATGGAATCGTATGGATATTGGGAAGGAGTAACAAGATGGACGCAATCAAACTGGAGAATCTGACCAAACACTACGGAAAGAACCGTGGCATTGAGGGCATCACTTTAAACGTTGCCGCAGGAGAGTTTTTTGGGTTTATTGGACCGAACGGTGCGGGAAAATCCACTACAATTCGGACTTTGCTGGGGTTGATCGAAAAGACAGGCGGAAATGCATGGGTGGGCGGATTTGCTGCTGGCGCGGAAAAGACGCAAATTCTAGAAAGGACTGGCTACCTTCCTTCGGAAGCAATATTTTATCAGGGGATGCGGGTAAAGGATATATTGAAGCTGTCTGCAGATTTGCGGAAAAAGGACTGCCGTAAAATCGCTGCGCAGCTTTGCGAAAGGCTACAGCTTCCAGCAAATCGAAAAGTGGAAGAACTTTCTTTTGGAAATCGGAAAAAAGTTGGCATTGTCTGTGCGCTGCAGCATCAGCCGGAGATTTTGATTCTGGATGAGCCGACCAGCGGTCTTGATCCTTTGATGCAGAAAGCGTTTTTTGAAATCCTTCAGGAACGGAATAAAGCGGGAACGACCATATTTTTATCCAGCCATATTTTGTCGGAAGTGCAGAGAAACTGCAGTCGTGCGGCAATCATCAGAGAAGGCAGACTGATCGCCTGCGACAGGGTAGAAGCACTTTCGCGTACAAACGCAAGACGCGTGACTGTGCAAGGCAGTGTAAACCTCGAAGGACTTGACGGGATTCGTGACAAGAAAGAACTTGCGGGCCAGACCAGTTTTCTTTATGGCGGCGATATGAATCGACTGCTGCAGAGGCTGGCAGACGGACAGATTGCTGATCTGACTGTGTCTGAACCGGATCTTACAGAGGTATTTCTTCATTATTATGAAAAGGACGGTGAGACGTTATGACGCTGGTTAGACATGAACTGCGACGGGGGCGTACTTCGTTTTTGATTTGGACTGCTGCGATCTCATTTCTTTTAGCGGTTTGTATTTTTCTCTTTCCGGAGATGAAAGGGCAAATAGAAGGCGTCAATGATCTGTTCGCTTCCATGGGTTCTTTTTCCGATGCGTTTGGGATGGATCGGCTGAACTTCGGAACACTGATTGGGTTTTATGCCGTAGAATGCGGCAATGTACTGGGGCTTGGCGGTGCATTCTATGCCTGCTTATGCGCAGCTAGTATGTTGAGCAAGGAAGAAAAGGACGGAACGGCAGAATTTTTGTTGACGCATCCGGTAAGCCGCAGCCGCATGGTTACGGAAAAACTCCTTGCGGTATTTGTGCAGGTGACCGCGATGAATCTGCTGATTTACGGGATTTCTTTATGTGCTATCGTGGCAGTGGGAGAGGAAATTCCGTTCAGGGAAATGTATTTACTGCATCTTGCTTATTATCTGCTGCAGCTGGAACTTGGCGGTATTTGTTTTGGGATTTCTGCATTTATGCGAAAAGGCAGCATAGGTGCGGGGTTTGGCATCGCGTTTATGATGTATTTTCTCAATCTGATTGCGAATATCACAGATGCGGCTGCATTTTTAAAATATATAACGCCATTTGCTTATTGTGATGGTGCAGATATCGTTGCAGCAGACAGTTTGGATGGGGCGTATCTGACGGTCGGCATGGTGATGGGTGTTT
>CANBFZ010000331.1 GCA_947367725.1 uncultured Eubacterium sp. | reverse complement strand
ACAACTTTTTGTACTTGCTCCGGCGCAAAGAATTTCAGATGCAGTGTCATACGGCAAGGTAAGGTTAGGTCGCCTGCACCTAAATAAAACAGATTGGTGCCTTTCTTCAAAAATGTACCGCCGCTGAGCCAGATTTCTCCATAATTTTCTTCGGATGACTGTACCAGGCGCATGGTATAGATGGGTTTCAGCAGGGTTTCGTCTTCCTCACTGTCGTTGACATCACAACAGAGCATGACGCCCTCTTTTCCATAGGTATCATAGGTGTAACGCAGGGCGATATCTGTGTCTTCTCTTGTTGTGACGGCAAGGAAAAACGCTTTCTCTTCTGCTGCAGCGCTGTCAGGTTTTGCCAGGGTTTCGATTTCCACTGTGATACTTCCGTCGTCGGAAAGCGAAAGCGTCGTCGGTTCTTTTAACTGGCTTTGCTGATACAGACTATCGTTTATCTTGCCGTTTTCTGTTGGGGACTTACCGTCTGTGCTGCTGGAGGGCTCTTTGCTGCAGCTAGGGCAGGCGGTCGTCAGTATAAACACAAGTAGGATGATACATAAAAGATTCTTTTTCATTGCAGTTTACCTCGCATTTCTTTTGTTAATAGAATCATAACAGAAAAGATGAAAGAAAAATAAGAGAATCCTCTTAATTTTTTCTTAAAAGGATAGGGCACAAATGGTGCTTTCTGGGCTGTTTGACACGGCACAGGTTGTGAAAATGCGACGTATACTTTTTCCCATGCCCGGAGAAAAAGACGGTGTGGGATAGCGTCATAGAGGGACTGCGTATGCATACGTAATGCAATAGAAGCGAATCTGTTGGCAGCCTGCGGAATCAAAGGAAATCCTGCATTGTGTCTAGGTATGTTCTATGCTATACTTATCTGTAACGAAACGTACAGAGAGGAAGGTTTCATGGATCGACACGGCGATAGAGAGCAGACATTACTGCTTGTTGCTGGCAGCACATTTACACAAAAAAGTTTGGCAAGACAGCTTTCCGGCTTTCTTCCGAAGGATGTTGTCGTTGTTCCTCATATCGTTGATGGGACAAACCCTAAACTTCAAGGGAAATACTTTACCGTTTTTTCTAGCGAAGAAGTTTATGCACAATTTTTGCACGAGAGAGGGTGTACCTCGATTGGCAGTTACATTGTGGGAACGCGCACGGTTCTCAATTCTCATATCGATAAGATTCTGACCCTTCCTCGTGACCAGAAGATTTTGTTGGTTGCTGACTCTAAAATTAGTGCGCTTGATAGTATCGGCAATTTGCAAAAAATTGGTTTTGCATACTTGCAGCTGATTCCTTTTTATCCAGGTTGTGATGCGCCGAAAGATGTACGCATTGCAATTACACCGGGGGATCTTGATCAAATTCCCGCAGGTATTGAGGAAGTGTACAATATCGGTACGCGCCTCTTTGATCCGGCCACGGTGGTCCGCATCATGGCGCATTACGGTGTACTAGAGACAGAGATCTACGACTATACAGACACATTTATACAAAGCATTTTGCATACGGCTGCCGGGATTTCTAATGTAGCCTATGAAACCAGCCAGATATCAAAAGCTGCACGAACGCAGCTTGTCCAAAGTGGTCATTTTGCGAAGTATCATTTTGACGATATCATCGGTACCTCACAGGGGATTCTTCATGCAAAGACTATCGCCAGAAAGATTTCTTCCTCCGACTTAACGGTGCTGCTGGAAGGTGCAAACGGTACAGGTAAGGAACTGTTTGCCAGCGCCATTCATCAGGCGTCAGCGCGCAGCAAATATCCTTTTGTTGCGATTAATTTTTCGGCACTGCCCGATACGCTGGTTGAGTCTGAGCTGTTCGGCTATGAAGAAGGTGCCTTTACTGGTGCCAAAAAAGGCGGTAAGATTGGTTTGTTTCAGCAGGCAGACGGAGGCACCATTTTTTTGGATGAAATTGGAGATGCTTCGCTGACTTTGCGGGCGAAGCTGCTGCGTGTGATTCAGGAACGGGAGATTATGCGGGTAGGCGGTAATAAGATTATCCCGATTGATGTAAGAATCATTGCCGCGACCAATCGCAATTTAAAGCAGATGATCGCAGAAAAGCACTTTCGTCAGGATTTGTACTATCGCCTAAAGGAAGGCTATCTTCATCTCCCAGCGCTTGCGGATCGCAAAGAGGATATTCCGCTTTTGCTGGAACACTGGCTTCGTACTCGTTTTGATGTATCTAAAACCATTTCTCCTGAGGTAATGGCACGCTTACTGGAGCATGACTGGCCAGGCAATATCCGAGAACTGCTTAATACAATGAAATATGCTTTCGCAGTTTGTGATGGAGATATGATTTTACCCAAAGACCTTCCAGCAGATGAAGGATTGTTTACAGCACCTGGAACCGCAGCGACAGTACAGGATGACCCATGTACCAGTACGCAAATATGCATTCTATCTGCGATCAGAGCGATCAGTGAAAAGAATGGAATTCCGGGTCGCAGCAGTATTTTTCAGTACTTAGAAGCACAAGGGCAGCCGGTCAGCGAATATCGCATTAGACAGGAATTGCAGCATTCTCAGTCGATGGGGCTGCTGCAGTCTATACCCGGTCGGTACGGTGTTTATTTGACGGCACGGGGAATGGATTTTTTGACACGAAAACGACCAAAATAAACCGAAATATCCTAAATAATCCGAAATAAAACCGAATACTTTTAAACCTATAAGAAAAGTGTGCATGACGGAATCAAAGATTCCTATGCACACATGTCGCTCACTTCGGGGCGACGCTTCGCAAGGGACTTTTCTTGCCGTTTT
>CANBFZ010000330.1 GCA_947367725.1 uncultured Eubacterium sp. | reverse complement strand
CAGAAGCCCTTGTAGATATTGCAGTCATTCGTACGCCAAGAATTTCCAATTTCACAGATTTCAATCCTTTTGAATATATCGAAGGCGTAGGCGTACGCTATGTGGGATCTCTGCACGAGTTGGGAAACCCGGATCTGATTGTACTGCCTGGTACAAAGAACACCATGGCAGATCTTCTGTGGCTGCGCCAGTCGGGACTAGAAGCGGCGATTCTGAAGCATCATGCAAAAAACAAGCCAATTTTCGGCATTTGTGGCGGATTTCAGATGCTGGGGCAGACCTTGTCCGATCCAAACGGTGTAGAACACGGCGGCGACATGGCAGGCATCGGTCTGTTGCCTCACAGTACGATTTTTGAAAATGAAAAGGTTAGAACCAACGCGACTGGGGTATTATCTGCAGTAGAAGGTATGTTTGCCGGACTGTCAGGGAAAACTTATCAGGGATATGAAATTCATATGGGCGTTTCCGGCGCTTCTGGCAATCTAATTCAAGAAGGAAACGTTTACGGCACATATATTCATGGGGTCTTCGATAGAGAAGAAATCGCAAAGACTGTGGTGGAAGCGCTGCTGAAAGAAAAAGGACTGGATTTTACCGATGTGAAAGCATTTGATGTTGACGCGTACAAGCAGACGCAGTATGATATACTTGCAGACGGTCTCAGAGAGGCGCTGGATATGAATTTGATTTACAGTTTACTAGAAGGATAAATCGGGAGGAGAAAGATGAAAAAGAACGATTTAGGATTGGTACACATCTACTGTGGAGAAGGGAAAGGAAAGACGACCTGCTCTGTGGGTCTCACTGTCAGAGCCAGCGGCTATGGGCTGCACGTTCTGTTTATGCAGTTCTTAAAATCGGGGGACAGCAGTGAACTGAAAGTGCTTCGCAGCCTGCCTGGGGTAGAAGTGCTGGGAACAAAGCCGATCAAAAAGTTTTCTTTCCAGATGACAGAGGAAGAAAAAGAAGAAACCAGAAGGGTTAATGCGCAGCAGTTTTCTGATATGGTAAAAATGCTGGAAAATGACCATTACGATATGCTGGTACTGGATGAAACCCTAGGTGCCATCGAAGCGGGACTTTTAGAGGAGCAGATTATCGTGGATTTCCTGAAAAACCGTCCGCAGCAGCTGGAAGTGGTATTGACCGGCAGATATCCGAGTGCGCAGCTTGAGGAACTGGCGGATTATGTATCCAGAATCGACAAGGTAAAGCATCCGTATGACAAAGGAATTCCGGCAAGGGCAGGTATTGAAGCATAATGAAAATAGAAAACATCAGACCAGATCAGATCGAAGCAAAGAGTTTTGAAATTATTGGAGATATTTTAGGAGAGAAAAAGCTGGATCCCAGGTATGAGGCAGTGATCAAGCGCTGTATTCATACTTCTGCGGATTTTGAATATGCGGACAGCTTGTACTTTACGGAAGGAATCATAGAAACGATACAGGAAGCCATCCGAAATGGTGCATATATCGTTACGGACACCAGGATGGCGCAGTCCGGCATCAACAAGAAACGGATTGAGGCATACGGCGGACAGGTGCGCTGCTTTATTGCGGATGAAGATGTGGCAGAGGAAGCAAAAGCGCGCGGCGTAACCCGTTCTCTTGTGAGCATGGAGAAAGCGGCAAAACTGGATCGCCCTGTGATCTTTGCCATCGGCAACGCGCCGACGGCGCTGTTTTCCATATGTGATTTAGTCAAAGCGGGAAAACTATCGCCTGCGGCAGTCATTGGCGTACCGGTAGGCTTTGTCAATGTGGTGGAGTCAAAAGAAAAACTCATCGAACTAGGCGTGCCTGCCATCGTGGCAAGAGGCAGAAAAGGCGGCAGCAATATTGCAGCGGCCATCGTCAATGCGATTCAGTATCAGATCAAAGAATAAAATCAGAACGTAAAACTTTCGTAAAGCCGTCATATCTATGGCGGCTTTTTCATATATTCTCATAGAGTTAAAAGAGAAAGAGGACGAAGGTATGACTGATGGAAATATTTATAAGAGTATAGCAGAGCGAACCGGCGGCGAGATTTATGCCGGCATTGTAGGTCCTGTCAGAACAGGAAAATCTACATTTATCAAACGATTTATGGAGCTGTTTGTTGTGCCGGGCATTGAGAACACATATGTCAGAACCAGAGTGGTAGATCAGCTGCCCCAAAGCGGAGACGGGAAAACGATTACCACCACGGAACCGAAATTCGTCCCGGAGGAGGCTGTCAAAGTAAAAATTAGCAATGCTGCTATGGCAATCAGGCTGGTGGACTGTGTAGGCTATCTGGTGCCCGGCGTTTTGGGACATCAGGAAGAAGGAAAAAGTCGCATGGTAAAAACGCCATGGGATGCGGAGGAAATGCCTTTTGAAAAAGCCGCAGAGCGGGGAACAGAAAAAGTCATTACAGACCATTCTACAGTGGGCATTTTGGTCACCTGCGACGGCAGTTTTGGAGAAATTCCGCGGGAAAGCTATGAAAAAGCAGAAGAAAAAACGGTAGCACAGTTAAAATCGCTGGGAAAACCTTTTGTAATTGTGCTCAACAGCAGCCGCCCCAGCGCGGCAGAAACTGCTGCGCTTTCAAGTAAACTGATGAAAAAGTATGAAGCACCGGTTATTGCAGCTGATTGTGCGACCATGGACCGAAGTGTGCCGGAACGAATTTTCGATGAACTGTTAAAGCAGTTTCCAGTCAGCGAAGTATTTATTGACTTGCCGGAGTATATGGATGCGCTGCCGCAGAATCATTATATTAAAGCCGGTCTGGTGCAGACGGTGTGCGGTTTTATGGACAG
>CANBFZ010000329.1 GCA_947367725.1 uncultured Eubacterium sp. | reverse complement strand
TAACCCACTCTTCAAAAGCCACACTTCCACGCACCGATATACCGTCTAAAAAGCTGCCGCCATGTACATTCACTGCATGCTGCAAATGCCGAATTTTCTCCTGCCTGCTGTCACAAACTGACGCTGATTTCAGCGCTTTGCGAAATTCTGCCACGTCCACGAAAACGCCTAAGGATGCATTAAGACTGCACATGTTCCGCTCCGAAAAAATGATCGATGCCTCCTCTTGTCCACCCCATTCTTCTGCACAGATTTTTCTAATATAAGAAAGGCTCTGTCGCAAATTAGAGCGAGCATTTTCTTCCGGCAGTTCTGGCCAAAAAATTTCACTGAGCAGTTCTTTAGAAACCATCTGCCCTTTCCTGGCCGCCAGATAAAAAATCATCGCAAGCGCTTTGTGATTCAATTTGGCAAGCGCCTCTCGTCCATCGACTTCAATGTGCGGTCTCTGCAAAAGGTAAACTTTTATTTCCATAATACATCCTCCCGCGCATATACAATTTCCCCTTTTTTAATGGTCATTTCCACGCGAAGCGTTTCAATTTCTGCAGGGGAAAGGGTGCACAGATTTTGATCCAGTACGACAAGATCTGCCTGCATACCGATGCCAAGACTTCCAATTCTGTCTTCTGCCATGTTGGCATAGGCACCGTTTGCAGTATAGGTCCGCAGCGCATCATAAAGGGAAAGCTGCTGTACTGCATTGTGATGCAGCAGGCAAGAAGCAATTGATTTTAACGGGTTCAACGGTGTAACTGCATATTCAGAACCACCCGCCACAATGCCTCCCTGCGCCACCACAGCGCCGATGGGATTGGTTTCCTTCCATCGATCTCCAAGCAGTGCAGCATATTTACCTTCCGCACCGCCCCACTGCCTGTCATAATTGGCTCGCATAGACAAAATCAGCCCCATAGAAATCGCCCAGGTGATTTGTGCTTCTGTCGGCAGAACAAAAAGTTCCAGCCTGTGACGCAAATTTTTTCTGCCTGCTATTTCAAATGCCGCAGCAAAAGCTGCCAACGCTTGTTCAATCGCCCTTGGCCCGATGCACGACAATGCAATCTGCAGACCGGCAGTATGGGCTTCCAGCACAAACTGATTTACATCTTCCTGTGAATAATACAGTACCCCTTGGTGCTCACCATCTATATAAGGTTCATACAGTGCCGCCGTCTGAGACCCAATAGAACCGTCCAGATATATATTGCCTCCAATCCGCGGCAGTTTTGCCGCCTGTACCGTTGCCACATCCATGGTCTGCGGAAACAGAAAAATTTCCAGCCTGCTGTGCTCTGCAAACCGCTGCACCATGCGGATATCCTGATTTGAAAAAAAGGCGCCACCTTCCATAGCATTGACCGTTGTAATGCCGCAGCGGAACGCTTTTCGCTCCATATCTGCCAGGGCAAGTCTTCGGATGTCATCCGTTACAAAACAAGTATATAGTTTCCGTCTTGCAAATCCGCTGGCCTCTCCCTGCAAAACCCCTGTGGGCATCCCTTTTTCATCCCGCTGAATGCCAGAAATACTATGGGGAATTTTAAGTAAATTATAAGCAGAAGTATTTAAAATCGTTTTATGGAATTCTGTCTTGCTGACCACAACAGGATGTATGGAAGTAATTTGATCCAAATCCCATCGATTCAATTCCACAGTATCCTCATTATAGCCAATACACCAAATCAATTCTCCCGCTTCAAATGCCTGCACTTTCTGTTGCAGCTGCTGTAGAAAGGCTTCTCTGGTATCCGCTTTAATTTCCACACAGTACTGCATCAAACCGCCCTGTACCATATGGACATTGCTGTCAATGAATCCAGGTAAAACCGTTCTGCCTTCCAAATCTAGCATCTTCGTGCCAAAAAACCGTTTTGGCATCCTGCAGGGCTTTTCCCATACCTCCGTAATCGTCTCACCCGTAATCCCAATGGCACAGTACTGCTTATCCGGTCTTTCCATTGAAATAAAATTGCCGTTATATAAAATATAATCTGGATTATTTTTCATAAACAACCTTTCCACCTACGACTGTCATCGCGACCTGTACTTCTGCCAGATCCAGCGGCGCAGTTTCATACAAATCCTGCGCTAGGACAACAAAATCCGCATACTTTCCAACCTCTATCGTTCCCTTGCAGTCCTCTTCAAATGTCGCATATGCAGGTCCTGTCGTAAAGGCATGAATGGCATCGTGTACACTGAGTTTCTGTTCCGCATGATAACCACCCTTCGGTGTTTTATCATAGGTACAGCGGGTAACTGCCGCATAAATGCCGTGGAGCGGGCTGTATTCCTCTACAGGACTATCCGAACCTGCTGCAATCGTTACGCCCTGCGTTTTAAACCGATTCCAGTTATAGGACATACTTGCCCGCTGTGCTCCGACCCGCTCCTCTACAATGGCGATGTCAGAAGCCAAAAAGATCAGTTCAAGACCGCCGATGATATGGTATTTGGCAAAATCTTCAATAATCCCTTCTGTGGTAATCTGGCAATGGTCAATACCAAAGCGCAAATCTTCTTCTGGATGCTTTTCTATAATCTTAATGAATGCATCCAGTACGCTTCGCATGGCTCTATCTCCGATGCCGTCTGAAACTAGCTGCAGACCATGGTCAAAAGCCATTTGCGTTAGTGCTTCCAGTTCCTGCTGACTGATATACATTTCACCCGTATTTTCTTCCATTCCTTCCGGATTATCGCTGTATGGTGCCCGCAAGGCAGCAGTTCTTCCCCCCAACGACCCGTCTGTAATCGTCTTAAACGGTCCAATCCGAAAATACGGGCTTCCGTCTCCTGTGCGATACCCAAG
>CANBFZ010000328.1 GCA_947367725.1 uncultured Eubacterium sp. | reverse complement strand
ATTATGGCAGTTGAAAGAAACAGAAGAAAGACTAAAGTCGGCATCGTCGTTAGCGACAAGATGGATAAGACTGTAGTTGTTGCAATCGAAGACTTCGTAAGACATTCCCTTTACGGCAAAGCTGTAAAAAGAACCAAAAAGGTGAAGGCTCACGATGAAAACAACGAATGCCAGATTGGCGACAAAGTTAGAATTATGGAAACAAGACCTCTGTCCAAAGACAAGAGATGGAGACTTGTTAACATCGTAGAGAAAGTGAAATAAGGAGGCAACAAATCATGATTCAGACTGAAACCAGATTAAGAGTTGCTGACAATTCCGGTGCAAAAGAACTTTTATGTATCCGTATTCTGGGCGGTACTTCCCGTCAGTATGCGAATATCGGTGATGTAATCGTTTGTGCTGTTAAAGAAGCAACACCAGGCGGCGTCGTAAAAAAAGGCGATGTCGTGAAGGCTGTAGTGGTTAGAACAAAAAAAGGTGCCAGAAGAGCAGATGGCAGCTATGTAAAGTTCGATCAGAACGCTGCAGTAATCATTAAAGATAAAGAAGACAAGAGCCCAGTGGGAACACGTATCTTCGGACCTGTTGCAAGAGAGCTCAGAGATAAGGGCTTTATGAAGATTGTGTCATTGGCACCAGAAGTACTGTAAGGAGGTGTTGACAGATGCGTATTAAAAAAGACGATACAGTAATCGTAATTACTGGCAAAGATAAAGGCAAGACAGGCAAAGTCCTGAAAGCAATGCCGAAAGAAAACAGAGTCATCGTAGAAGGTGTGAACATTCAGACCAAGCATCAGAAGCAGACTAGAACTGCAAAAGCGGAAATCAAACATGTAGAAGGTCCGATTGATGCTTCTAACGTTATGTTCTACGATACAAAGGCAAAAGCACCAGTGAAAATCGGTTATAAAGTTGATGGAGACAAAAAAGTTAGAGTCAACAGAAAAACCGGAAGCGTAATTGACTAAGAAAGGAGGAGACGATTTTGACAGCAAGATTAAGAGAAACTTATAAAGCAAAAGTATTTCCGGCGCTGCAGGAAAAATTCCAGTACAAAAACGTAATGGAAGTACCCAAGCTGGAGAAAGTTACTATAAATATGGGTCTTGGCGAAGCCAAAGAAAATGCTAAGATTCTGGAAACAGCCGTAAAGGAAATCGGCCTGATTACAGGGCAGAGACCGGTTGTAACCAAAGCAAAGAAGTCCATCGCTAACTTCAAAGTAAGACAGGGCATGCCGGTTGGAGCAAAAGTTACCTTGAGAGGAGACAACATGTATGAATTTGTTGACAAGTTCTTCAACATCTCTCTTCCTAGAGTAAGAGACTTCAAGGGTGTCAGCAAAAATTCTTTTGACGGCAGAGGAAACTATTCCATGGGTATCAAGGAACAGCTTATTTTCCCGGAAATCAACTATGATGATGTTGACACAATCAAAGGTATGAACATTGTATTTACGACGACGGCTAAGACTGACGAAGAAGCAGCAGCATTGCTGGAACTTCTGGGTATGCCATTTGAGAAGTAGAAAAACCTGATCACATCGGCGTTGCCGCAAGGAAGTTTTTATATCATTTCCTCGGCGATGCTCGGAAATTATAGGTAGGAGGATAAGATGGCTAAAACATCTCTTAAAGTAAAACAGCAGAGAAAACCGAAGTACTCCACTCGCGCTTATACAAGATGCAGACTTTGTGGAAGACCTCACTCTGTATTAAAGAAATACGGCATCTGCCGTATCTGTTTCAGAGAGCTTGCTTACAAAGGTGAAATTCCTGGCGTAAGAAAAGCTAGCTGGTAAGAATTCGTTAAATCAGTGCGAAGGCGAAGTTAGCAACCCGTTAGGGTTCGGCATGTATGCACGATCCCTTGTTAGGGCTTCGGCGGTAAACTCCAAGCCGACTAAAGTCGGGGAGTTCTCGCACGAGACCTACTGGCGATTTGCTTCACAAATCGGAATAGGGCGGCGGTAGATTCCAAGCCGGCTAAAGCCGGGGAATCCTCGCACGAGACCTACCAACGATTTGCTTCACAAATCGGGTTAGGGCTTCGAACCGCGCAAGAGTAAAGGAGATATACTGTAATGACAATGACAGATCCAATAGCAGATATGCTAACAAGAATCAGAAATGCCAATACTGTAGGTCACGAAACAGTGGAAATCCCTGCATCAAGAATTAAAAAATCCATCGCAGAGATTTTACTGGAAGAAGGCTACATTAATGGATTTGAAGTGATAGACGATAACAAGCAGGGCATCATCAAAGTACAGATGAAGTACGGTGCCGGCAAAGAAAGAGTTATCACAGGAATTAAGAAGATTTCAAAGCCAGGTCTGAAAGTTTACGCAAAGGCTAACGAAGTACCAAAGGTACTGGGTGGTCTGGGAATCGCAATCGTTTCCACATCCAAAGGCGTAATCAGCGACAAAAAAGCAAGACAGCTGGGCGTTGGCGGCGAAGTCATCTGTTATGTATGGTAGGAGGTAATCAATTATGTCTAGAATAGGTAACAAACCTGTTGCACTTCCTGCCGGCGTAGAAGTTACTGTAGATGCAAACAATCTGGTAACAGTAAAAGGACCGAAAGGTCAGCTGCAGGAACAGGTAAGCAAATTAATCAGCTTAGAAGTAAAAGAAAACGAAATTTTATTCACCAGACCTTCTGATGCGAGAGAATATAGATCCCAGCACGGTCTGGCAAGAACACTGGTCAATAACATGGTAGTAGGGGTAACCGAAGGTTATCAGAAGAAACTCCAGTTAATCGGTGTTGGATACAGAGCAGAGAAGAAAGGTGACACACTGGTGA
>CANBFZ010000327.1 GCA_947367725.1 uncultured Eubacterium sp. | reverse complement strand
ATGCCAGTAAGGTATATGCCGCAGCATTACACTGCAGTGAGGGATCTACACTGACGATTCATGGTAGCGGCACGCTGAATGCTTATGGCGGTCGTGGCTCTGCTGGAATTGGTTCGGGTTTTAAAGAAACAGCAGGTACAATGATTTTCGATGATGGGATGATTAATACCCATGCGTGGAGATATGACACCAGTGGTGCTACTGCACCAGCAGACTCTGTACCAAGCAATTTTGGTCCATCTCAATGGGGCGGAGAGCATGCATTTAGTGGCGGTGCAGGTATTGGTGCAGGTGCTTACGGCGGTTCTACCAGTATTGTGATTAATGGTGGAGAAATTCATGCTTATGGCTCTGCGCATGGTGCAGGTATCGGTGCGTCTTATAACAATGCTTCAGGTGGTCAAGGTCCACAAAAAGGTGCGGTTACCACGAATTCTAAATTGAATTTGTGTGGAGATATTACCATCAACGGCGGCTATATCACATCTAAAGGCTACAGCCATGGTGGTGCGTTTGGCGGTTCTTGCGGAACGACTGCAAGCGGCTGTACCATCAGAGTAAACGGTGGTACACTGCTTCCGACTGCCATGGGCAGTAACCCAGACTTTAATGGAAACGGTACAGGCAAGGTATATATTACGGGCGGTTCTGTACGTACAGCAGGCGGCAATAAGTTTATGAACGGTTCAACTGCAGGGGTTGCTTACGACAAAGACACGAAGCCAGTCTTCATGGTAACCATTGACCTGTCAGGAGAAATGGAAAAATTCCCCCATGTAAAAGATGGAAAAATCATGGATTGGGAAGTTCTGATCGCAGGAGAAAAGTATATGTATGGCGCGCCAGAACGTTTTGATGAAGGAAAGCTATACCTGTGGCTGCCTGAATATGCTAACGAAAAAGAAGTTAGCGTAAGCTTAAGCGTATTAAATAAAGAGGGAGAAACCCGACCAGTAGATCCATTCGTTATTCCGAAGGTAGACAAAGGAGAAAAACCAGTATTAAAGCGATATATTGAGTTTGAACTGCCAGAGGAGTGGGAAAAAACACTGAACAAGAAATACGACGGAGTCGCTTTCAAAAGCTACGAATGGGAGAAAGGGGATGTGGAATCGACAGAAGCCAGTCCAAAGCCGATTAATAAAAGCGATAAGATAAAAATCAAAGTGCAGCGTTATGATAAAAAGGGCGGCGAGGCGATTGAACCGGAACAAGAGATGGTGGGAACCAATACGATGCCGTATGATGCAGGTATCTATAAATTGACAGTAACCTCAACCCAATGGGCAGACGAGCCAGAATATAGTGCCAGCTACTGGGGACATCGAGCAACAGGCTGGGCAATCATTGAAAAAGTGCCATCCAAGATGAGCGCCACCTATGCGATACAGCAGGATTTAGATGATCCTTCAGATAAGCTGAATTACGGAAAGATTAAGAAGGTACAGCTGAAGGCCACCGTACAGCCGGGGGATGGAACCAAAGCAAGCTGTAAAGCACCAGATGGACTAGTACAGTTCTATATCAACGGAGTCAAGGTAGGCGCACCGATTGACCTGAGTAAGACCAGTGCAGGTGAGCTGACGGTGAGTGGAAATGTATGCAATATTGCGAAGACATTCGACTTTGATAAAGATAAATATCCTGCAGTACCAGAGCTTGATTCAGGCGATTTCGTAGTGACTGCTAAATATGTAGATGGAACCAACTACTTTGAGAATGCAGCAGATGCAAAGCTGGTTGCATGGGAAGAACCGGGGGTAGATCCAGGGGATCAGCCGAAACCGCCGACTTTAGATGAAATTGTATCGAAGTTCCCATTCATCAACGCACCAGTGCCAGTGATAACAAAAGATAAAGACGATCTGAAAGATGATGAGAAAGTAGATGGAAACAAACTGGTGATTGTAGAGTCAGAACGAATAGAACCAGATCCAAAGAATCCAGATCCGAATGTTGACCCGACGCAACCAGATACCTGGCCGATTCATGGATTCTTTAAAGACAGAATCAATGAAAAGGTAAACAAAGATAAAGATAAAGCAGGGATCGACTATTTTGTAAAGCTGATCAACGACAGATATGTCTTTACCAGTAAGGCAGGATATCCGCTGATGGAGGGAACAGGTGACGATCGAAAGCCAATTCAGGCAGGAGAGAAAGATATTACGGTTTATGATAAAGATGGAAACAAGATAAACCTGGATACAGATCCAATTGACTTCTCAGAGCCAGGCAAGTATGTTGTCAGCGTGACGGTAACCGATGAAAACGGAAACAAGTGCACCATCGATATCAATTACAATATCACCAAACCGATGATTCTGGATCCAGATCTCAATAAAGATACCAACGACGATGGGATTCCAGATATCAACATTGATACCGATGATGATGGATTGCCAGATATTAACATCGATACCGACGGAGATGATAAACCAGATATCAACATCGATACGGATGGAGATAAGAAACCGGATGTCAACGTAGACACCGACGGAGATGGGAAACCAGACATCAATAAAGATACGGATGGAGACGGCAAACCAGATGTAGACATCGATACCGATGGAGATGGGAAGCCAGACGTCAACGTAGACACGGACGGAGATGGGAAACCAGACATCAATAAGGATACCGATGGAGACGGCAAACCAGATGTAGACATTGATACCGATGGAGATGGGAAACCAGACATCAATAAGGATACCGATGGAGACGGGAAGCCAGACCTAGACATCGATAAAGATGGAGATGGCAAGCCAGACCTCAATATTGATACGGATGGGGATGGCAAACCAGACCTCAATATTGATACGG
>CANBFZ010000326.1 GCA_947367725.1 uncultured Eubacterium sp. | reverse complement strand
GCACAATTCCCAGGGAATAAATATCGGAACGCTCATCTACATAAGCCCCTCTTGCCTGCTCCGGCGAAAAGTAATGAACCGAACCGATCACTCGTTTGGTTTCATTGGCCATGATCGTTGAATCACTGACCGCCTTTGCAATCCCAAAATCGGCAAGTTTGGCTGTGCCGTCCGCAGTCATCATGATATTATGCGGCTTTACATCTCTATGAATGATGTTATTTCTATGGGCAAGTCCCAGCGCAGAAGCCACCTGTTTTGTAATCTCAATGGCCTGTTTATACTTCATCGGCGCTTTTTCTTTAATTACCTCACTGAGCGGTCTGCCGTCGATGAGTTCCATAACAATGAAATGAATATCGCCCTCTTTTCCTACATCGTATACGCTGACAATATTTGGATGAGACAGTCCTGCAGCAGCCTGGGATTCTCGCTTGAAATTTTCTACAAACTGCGCATCCTTCGTAAATTCCGGTCTCAAAATTTTAATGGCTACATAACGGTTAAGCAGCCGGCATCTTGCCTTATATACAACTGCCATACCGCCTTCCCCGATTTTTTCGATCAATTCATATCTTCCTGCAAGTAATTTACTCATCTGACATCGTCCTCCGTGACTTTTAAGACTACCATCGTAATATTGTCGCTGCCGCCATTTCTGTTGGCTGCCTCTACCAGCTCATTACAAATGTGGGTCATGGTTTCTTCTTCGGTTAGCCGGCTGATCAATTCACTTTTTCCTACTTCTCCATAAAGCCCGTCGGTACAGAGCAGGATCATATCCCCCACTTCGATGGAACGCTGGAAAAAATCCGGCTCAATGATGTAATCTGCACCAACTGCTCTTGTAATCATATTCTTGTTCTCGTGGTGTTCTGCTTCTTCTTCGGAAATGACGCCTGCCTTAAGCAGGGTATTTACATAAGTGTGATCCTCTGTAATCTGGGTCAGCACGCCGCCACGCAGAAGATATGCCCTGCTATCGCCTACGTTGACTATGTAAAGCTGATCCTCCAAAACATATGCAATCACCGCCGTCGTTGCCATTCCTTTATTTTTTTCAAAACGCTGCGACATCTCCAGAATTTTAAAATTGACGTCTTTTAAACAATCTTCAAAATATGTTCGGATCTCTGCAGTTTCTGTCAATCCTTCCATCGTGTTGGTTTCCACATATTTAGCGATGCCATTGACACAAGTTCTGCTGGCAATTTCTCCCGAATTATTCCCCCCGACGCCATCTGCAACAATAAATACCCTGTCTTTTTTCATGACAAAACAGGCATCTTCATTATTACTTCGCCGCTGGCCTTTATCTGTCTTAAAGCCTACCTCCATGCTCTATCTCCTTTCAGACCTTCTGCTTTCTCATCTTGCAAATATAAAATCCGTCTGTTTCACCAGTATCGGGCAGAAACTGCCGCGCAAACAACTGTACAAATTCTGGATGCTGTTTCAGAAAGCGTTCTGTTACATCTGTATTTTCAATCCGGTTTACCGTACAGGTGCTGTAAACCAAAATCCCTTCTTCTTTTACATAACGGCAGGCGTTTTCCAAAATTGCCAGCTGCTTTTCGGCAAGCTGCCTGCCGTCATCTGTAAGCACTTTATATTTGATTTCCGGTTTTCTTCTGATCACACCAAGACCAGAACACGGTCCATCTACCAAAACACAATCCGCAGTCTGTGCAAGTTTCTCCTGAAATACACAGCCGTCTTGCACTTCTGTTATGATATTGGTAAGTCCGAGCCGCTGTGCCTGCGCATCAATCAGTGCAAGTTTATGTTTGTATATATCAAAGGCTTTCACAATCCCCGTATTTTCCATGATTTCAGCTGCTGCCAGCGTTTTTCCACCTGGTGCGGCACAAAGATCCAGCACCGTCTGCCCCGGCAGCGCGTCCAGCGCTTCTGCCGCAAGCACGGATGCCAAATCCTGTACAGAGAAAAAACCGCTCTGGTACATAGGCGTCTCTAAAAGACCGCCGCCCTGTACAAAAAGAACTCTTTCACTGGCATCCGGTTCCTCTGCAATAAATCCTGCTTCTCGCAAAGCCGCAGCCAGTGCCGCCCTGCTGGTTTTTGTCAGGTTCACCCGAATGGAAATGCTGGGGCGGCTGTTGCCTTGCGCCAGCATTTCTTCTGCCTTTTCCGCGCCATACTGAGAAATCCACAGATGCACAATCCACGGCGCGTAAGAATATCGCACCGAAAGATATGCCGTCAAATCCTTTTCTCTATCGGGAAAAGGAATCTCTGCACCTCTTCTCTCATAGCCGCGAAGTACCCCGTTCACAAACCCATCTCTGCCCGGCGCTAGTTTCTTTGCCAGCTTCACCGTTTCCCCGATGGCCGCATAAGCGGGCACCGAGTCCATAAAGATCAGCTGATAAAGCCCCATGCGCAGTAATGTTAGCACTTGCTTTTTTATACCTTTCAGCCCTTTGGGAATCAGATGCTCCAAAAGATAGTCCAGGTAGATTTTCTGTTCGAGAACACCATACACAAGCTCTCTGACCCACGCCGGATTGTCAGTGTTTCCTATACCAATTTGGCGATTTAATTCTAGATTGGAAAAGGCGTGATTTTTTTCAATCTCAAAAAGCACCTGATAGGAAGTCCTACGATTTGCATCCATATCAATCGCGCCTTCCTCGGATTGCAAGAATCCGCAGCAAGTTGGCAACGGCAACCGCTAGTGCCGCAACATAAGTCAAAGCAGCAGCACGCAGTACTTTTTTCGCACCGGATTTTTCTTCCATAGTAACGATGCCCAGTTCATCCATCTGCTGAATAGCCCTGCGGCTGGCATCAAACTCTAC
>CANBFZ010000325.1 GCA_947367725.1 uncultured Eubacterium sp. | reverse complement strand
CGCCAGCTGGCGCAGCGCATGCCCTGCAAGCAGTTACGGCGGAGAAGAACACATCGGTGGCTGCTGCGAAGGGAAAGAACCCAACTTTCTACACGACCAAGGACGGTTTTTCGATAAAAAATCCTGCATCCATCATGGACAATGGGAAGCGATACCAGTTTTCTCATTGGAGTTTAGGCAGTGATACGACAGAAGAAGAGCATAAAGACACCTTCTCCACGCTGAAGGTGGAAACAGGAACCGTGGGAAATCTGACCTTTGTTGCCAACTGGACAGAAGATTTGGAAGAACCGGATCAACCGACGACACCTGACGGGTCGGAGCAGCCAGATCGACCAATCATGCCAGAAGAACCGGATCAGCCGACGCTGCCAGAAGAACCTGACGAGCCGGATGACCCGGAACCGCCAATTGATATAGAAGATCCAGATGTGCCAAAAGGCGACGAGCCGTCAATCGATATAGAGGATCCGAGTGTGCCAAAAGCAGAGCAACCGCAGAGTCCTGACGCATCTGCAAAAGATACTGCTGTGATGGAGGCGCCGCAGACGGGGGATCGGGAGAATATCTGGTGGTATTTTGGGATTTGTGTGCTGGCATCAGCGCTTATCGTTTTGACAAAGTGCAAGAGTCAGAAGAAAAAATAAACGCTGCATAGCGTAGGAAAGAAAGAGACAAGTGGTGATTCCGTGTGTACGAATTGGTACAACGGGAAAACCAAGTGTCTCTTTTTGTGTATCATTACATGGAAGTCATTGCGTTGCTATTTGACGTTATGGTATCCTTTGCGTATAATAGTACCAAAGAAAAAGGGAAGAGGAAGGAGACTTACATGGCAACGAAAATTGGTGTGATTTCAGACACGCACGGTCTTTTGCGACCGGAGGTGACAGCAGTGCTCAAAACCTGCGACTGTATCATACATGGCGGTGATATGAATAAACCGGAGATTGTTGCGCAGCTAGAAGGTATCGCGCCGCTTTATGTGGTGCGCGGCAATAACGATAAAGAATGGGCAGAAAACCTGCCGGTGCATATGATTTTTCAGATTGAGGACTGTCGCTTTTTCTTGGTGCACAACAAGAAGGATGTGCCCAAAGAACCAGAGACATTATCAGGGATTGACGCTGTGATCTTTGGACATTCTCATAAATACGCGGAAGAAAGCATAGATGGCAGACTTTGGCTCAATCCGGGCAGCTGCGGCAAGCGGCGGTTTAATCAGGAGATTACCTTTGCTATCATGAATGTGGATGGCAAAGAGATCCAAGTCGAAAAAATGGTCATTGCAGTAGAACCGGCGGCACAGGTGCAGACAGCAAAGCGGGAAAACAAGAAGCAATCTTGATTGACACAAGCCAAACAAGCAAAGTCTAACGCAGATGCTCCCCAAAACAGCAGGTGTATTATGAAAAGAAGTATTTCCTTAACGATGGCTGCGGTAGCGCTGATTATTTGGTTCGGCGCCTGCATTAATATGATGATCCGGTATAATATGGACTGGATTGATTACGTCAAATACAGTTTTGATTTGACGTCTGCCCAGAAAGAATATTTTAGCAAGGCGCATATTACTTGCGGGGTTAAGTATAACAGTTTACCCCTTTCCTTTGTCAATGAAGCGCAGCAAAACGATGGGATTTTTATCGATTTCATCGATCAGCTTTCCATTGAGCTTGAAAATGACATGGATATCAAGCTGCATCAGGAAAAGGATTTGGCAAAGGATTTTGAGAACGGAGATATTCAGGCAGCAGTAGTAGATAAGAGCCGATTGCCGGCAGAGGATTACCTTTTTACAGAGCCACTTTATATTATGCACGGCAAAATGCTAGTGAAGGAAAGCTCAAAACTTGACAATATGAATCAACTTGCCGATGTAAAGGTCGCAGTAGAAGCGGGTGAAGAAGCAGTCGCGGCGCGCATCGAAGAACTTTACGGCAATAAAGGGGTCTCTGTTGTCTACGCAGAAGATTTTCAGCAGTCTCTGGACATGTTGGAAAGCAATGAGGTGACTGCAGTAGCAGGGGATGAAACGAAGCTGTCGTATTTGATTAATCAGCAGCGCAGCAATCAGTACTATAAATTTTTGCAATATGCTTTTTCTAGAACGGAAATCTGTGTAGCCCTGCGTAAATCTGACGAAGGTCTGTTAAATGCCTTTAACAAGGCGGTGCTCTCTATGAAAAAGAAAAACCTTATCACAAAGACCCAAAGTAAGTGGTTTGGCGCCATGGAGCCGGAAATTACCGATATGTCGGAAGTGGATCTCATTTATAACATTGCTTTTTTCTTTATGATTTGCGGTGCAGCATTCACAGTATGGAACTTGTCTACGGCAAAGAAGGTGACGAAAAAAACCAGGGAACTGTTTCACAGCAAGGAACAACTGCGGCTGATTATCGATACTTTGGACAAGGGGCTTTTGATTGTCGACAGCACTGGGCAGATTTTGGAGGTCAATCATGAGATTTGCAGAATCGCAGGCTGCAGTAAGGAAGTCTTGCTTGGCACCAATATTAGCGTCAATCAATGGGTCGTGCCGTTTTTGCAGGCGGAAGACGAAAAAGTCTACAAGCTGAAAGTCCACTATTATATGAAAAATACCATGCTTCTCAATGGGGAAGACAAAAAACTTTACATTGTAGAGGAATGGACACAGCGGTATCTCAACGAGCAGCGCAACATTCAAGAGGAGAAGATGATTGCGGTCGGACAGCTTTCTGCAGGTCTTGCCCATGAAATCAGAAATCCCTTAGGACTCATTAAAAGTTATATGTTCTTGATCCAGGATTTCTGCAAAGGGGAGGACGGTGTCCATGCGGTACGGGTCATTGATGACT
>CANBFZ010000324.1 GCA_947367725.1 uncultured Eubacterium sp. | reverse complement strand
GGGAAGAACAAATCGCCGGGCATATAAGAAATGCCTAACTGGTGTGCTCTATACAAAAGCGCCTGGGGATTGATATTCTCGTCCAGATAACACCAAAGGGAAGTGCCGCCTTTTGGCACTTGAAACTGGTAGGCAATTTCGCTGTGCGCGGTGAGGGCGCTGCAGAGGCAATTTCTATTTTTTCTGCCGAAGTCGCAAAGGCTGTCGATCTGGTCATAAATAAAGCCTCTGCTGATAAATTCTGAAGCCAGATATTGACCGATGGGGTTGACAAAGATTCGGCAGTTTTCCATCAGCATAGAAAGTCTATGGACCGTTCTTTCTGGTGCGACCATATAGCCTACTCTTATGCCAGGACAGATGGTGGCAATAAAGGAGTTGACGTAGATCACATTGCCCATGGTGTCAAGGGACTTTAGAGAAGGAATGGGAACGCCGTCATAGCGCAGCACAGAATCACAATCTTCCTCCACGATGGGAATATCATATTTATAGGATAGTTCCAGCAGTTCATACCGCCGGGAGAGAGGCATGACAGTATTGGTCGGAAAGTGGAAGGTAGGAATGGTGTAAATCATGCGAGGTCTGTATTTTACGATGAGTCCTTCCAGATATTCTGTCTGCATGCCGTTTTCATCCATGGGAATGGTAATGACATTTAAATCCATAGACTGCAGTACCTGCAGCATGTCAGGGGAGATTGGTTCCTCACAGATAATCGTATCACGGGCAGAGAGAAAAATCCGGACTGCAAATTGCAGCGCCTCGTAAGTTTCCCCCACAATTTGGATTTCTTTAGAAGAAGCGTGAATATGTCGTTGTTCCAGGAGAAGCTGAATGCTCTCAATCAGCTGCGGTAATCCCTGCGAAGGCACAAAGTCATACCAGTCGAAGCGATTTTTTGTCGTAAGCTCTGAGAGAAGCTGATTTAGCTGTTTTCTGGGATATAGGGCAGGCGTAATGACGTCGGCTGCCATAGAAATCAGCGGTACGTCGGGACTGTCGACGCCGCTTGCGTAAAAGAGTTTGTTGAAGAGGTTGTCCATCTGCAGGTACGCTTCTTTTAGCATAAAGTGCAACGCGCCGGGGTATTTGCGGCTGGAAAAACTACCGCCTCGCTTAAAGTCAGCAGGCTGGCTGTAGGTGACAAAATAGCCTCGAGGGGAAATGGAAGATTGCACCAAATCTTCGCTGATGAGTTCCGCATAGGCTTTGACCACCGTATTTCTGTGTACACCGATATTAGATGCTAGGGTTCGCTCTGCAGGGAGTTTAAATCCGTTGGCAAGTTCACCGGAAAGGATTCTCTGCCGGATGTCATTTCTAATCTGTGCATAGAACGGCGTATGGGATTTTCGATTGATGGAAATTTTCATTTGGCACCCTCCATATAGTCCAAAATCTATCAATATGGGCTTTTTTCTATTATAAGCCTTAGAAAATCGTAAGTAAATAGTAATTTGGACTATGTGTATAGGTGCCATTTGGCGCTTTTTATTTTTAAGAAAAGGTATACACTCATAAAAAAGGATGGAGGTAGACCTATGATTGTCATTAGAAATTGCAGAATGATAAAAGCTTTGACGGAAGGCTATGACGGCGAGACAGCAGATGTCTATGTGAAAGGCAATCGGATCGCGCAGATTCAGGAAGCGGGCAGCCCCTATGAGACGGAGGAGGCAATGGTGGAGCTGGATGGAACCGGCAAGACCCTTCTGCCCGGCCTAATTGAGATGCATGCACACTTATATGGATTTATTTTTAACTATTATGAGCTGCAGTGTATGTCCGAGGGAAAAATTATTTTTGGCGTGGTGGATTTTGCGAAGGAGTATTTGCGGCAGGGTTTTACTACAGTGCGGGACTGCGGCAGTTCCTATAATGCAGTAGCCACGGTGCGCGACGCCATTGAGGCAGGGATTATCAAAGGTCCCAGACTGGTGCCGTGCGGGCTGATTATTACACCGACAGAGACGGGAAATGACAGCTTTCGTGATTTGTATCTGGAGGCAGACGGACCGGAAGCCATGCGGAAAGCGGTGCGTATGGAACTGCAGAAAGGCAATGACTTTATCAAACTGATGGTCAGCGGTGCTTTTATGAATGAGGGCGGGGATCCAGGTGTGCAGATTGCGGAGCTGGAGGAGATTGCGGCGGCAGTTGCTGCAGCAAAACGAAAACATACTTATGTTTGTGCTCATTGTCACAGTGCAGCCTCTATTAAAGATGCGATCCGCGCCGGTGTGCGGACCGTGGAACACGGCACGTTTTTAGACGAGGAAGGTCTGCAGCTTCTCAAAGAGACGAAAGATTGCTATCTGGTGCCTACCGGCGCCGTGGGGCTTTACTGCCTTGATCTTGAAAACAAAGATGTCAGCGAAGCGCTTTACCAGAAGAGCAAAGCCGCAGCGGAGATTGAGATTGCTAACATAAATAAGGCATATCATGCGGGACTCAAGCTGGGATTTGGTTCAGATATCGATCTGGAAGCACTGCGGAAACATCCGGGATATGAGTTCATCGCAAGGAAGGAATACTATACTTTTGATGACGTGGATATTCTTCTGCAGGCAACAAAATACAGCGCGGAGATTATGGGCATGGGCGACATACTGGGCACTGTCAAAGCAGGGAAATTGGCAGATCTGATTTTGGTGGATGGAAATCCGGATGAAGATATCTATGTGATGACAAAACCGCCGGTGCATGTGCTGAAAGATGGAGAACTACTCATTTAATGGAAAGAAGGAGAATCAAAATGAATATCAGAAAAAAACTGGCGCTGGTCGTCATCGTAACTTTTTCCAGCATTGTGTTGCTGATTCCGTATCTGGCGTACGATTTT
>CANBFZ010000323.1 GCA_947367725.1 uncultured Eubacterium sp. | reverse complement strand
TATGGCGGGCTTTTTTTGTAAATTGTCACATAGAGATGCGGCGACCCATGCTTTGGCATGGTTGCAGGAAGCCATATAGAAAAATTTCGGTGAGAGGGTGATTTAGGAAATGAAAAATGCAAAGATTTCAAATGCAGTCATTAAGAGACTGCCCAGATACAGGCGGTATCTGATCGAGTTGAAGAAAAAGGGTGTGGAGAAGATTTCTTCCAAAGAGTTCAGTAATTTGATCGGCTATACGGCGTCGCAGATTCGGCAGGACTTGAATAACTTTGGCGGCTTTGGGCAGCAGGGCTATGGTTATAGCGTTGCAGGTCTCTATGACGAAATCAGTGCCATTTTGGGGCTGGACAAAGAGTATCGCATGGTTATCATGGGTGCAGGCAATTTGGGACAGGCTATCGCGAAATATACCCATTTTCATAAGCAGGGATTTAAGGTCTATGGTGTGTTTGAGATTAATCCGACTCTGATTGGCAAGGGACTTGACGGGATGGAGATTATGGACTACGAAAACATTGTCGAATTTGTAGAAGAAGAAGAAATTGATATCGGTATTATCTGCGTCAGCCAGGAAAATGCGCAGGAGGTTGCCGACAAGCTTTCTTTTGCAGGGGTCAAGGGCATTTGGAACTTTGCGCCGACAGATATTGAGGTGCCGAAGCATGTGGCGCTGGAGAATGTACATTTATCCGATAGTCTGCACTCGCTGGCATACCATATGAACGATATACAGAAAAAAGAGACGGCAAACCGGGAAAAAGAAAAGGAACGGGAAGAATAATCTGGTTTTGCTGCCGGCAGATACCGGCATGTCATGGCAAGAAAATAAGGCTGTCCCTTAGCGGTGCAGCCTTATCATTTTGGTTATAATTCGATTAACCTTCTACCGGAGCATCTACCGGGCAGGCACCAGCGCAAGCGCCGCAATCGATGCATTTGTCTGCGTCGATTACATATGTACCTTCGCCTTCGGAGATTGCTTCTACTGGACATTCTGCTGCGCAAGCGCCACAGCTGATGCAAGCATCTGTAATTTTATAAGCCATGATATCCTCCTTATAAGACATTTTTTAAAATCAGTACCATTATAACAGAAGGGCAAGTAATAGTAAAGATGAAAGTTTATACTTTGACAGGGAAAAGTGGAACGGGAAAATCTTATCAGGCAATCAATCTGTGCAAGGAGAAACACATTGAAAGCATCATTGATGACGGTCTATTTATTTATAAAAATCGTGTAGAGGCAGGAATTTCTGCCAAGCGGCAGAAAACCATGGTGGGGGCAATTAAGACTGCTGTATTTCATCTGGATGCACATGCAGCGCAGGTGGCACAGCGGATTGCAGAACTTGCGCCGGCGTCTATTTTGATTATCGGGACCAGCGACAAGATGACAGATAAAATTGTAGGAAGACTGGGGCTGCCTGCCGTGCATGAGCGTATTTATATTGAACAGATTACCACAAAAGAGGAGCGGGAGATTGCCGATAAGCAGCGACATATGCTGGGCAAGCATGTGATCCCTGCCCCGACTTTGCAGTTGAAGCGAGACTTTGCAGGATATTTTTTGGATCCGCTGCGAATTTTACGCGGCATTGGCGGGAAAATGCAGGAGCCGGAGAAAACGGTAGTGCGTCCGACTTTTAGCTATATGGGTGAATTCTTCATTTCTGATTCTGTGATGAAAGATATTGCAGACTGTGTGGCACGGGAAACGGACGGCATTTGCCGTGTACTGAAAATCTATGAAAATACGGCGCCAGATAATCTGATGATCGATGTCAGTGTGGCGGCTTGTGCCAAGGCGCGGATTTGGGAAAGTGCGATGGCGTTTCAGCAGCGTCTTGCAGAAACGGTGGAACTGATGACCGCTTTTAATGTGGTACGAGTGAATGTAGAAGTCAAGTGGATTGAATAGAGGCAAATGATATGGAGCAGGGGAACAATGTATATAGCATAGAAGGGGTGCAGGATTTTTTTCCAGCGCATGTGTTTGACTGTGGACAGTGCTTTCGGTGGCAGCGGCAGGCGGATGGATCTTATACGGGTATTGCAGGAGGACGAATTGCCAATGTATCGTTTTTGCCGTATGAAGAAAATGCGGACAGTGGGCGCCTGCGCGTTGTAAGCTTTGCAGGAGGCTGTGCTGACGATAGCGCGGCAGAGATGAATTTTTGGCGGACGTATTTAGATTTAGACCGTGATTATGGAAACATTAAGCGAACGCTTTGTCGTGGGGATCACGTGATGAAAAAGGCTGTGAAAGTCGGTTGGGGCATTCGGATTCTCCATCAAGAGTTGTGGGAAACGATCGTGTCTTTTATTATCTCGCAGAATAATCACATTCCACGAATTAAGGGCTGCATTGAAAACCTAGCGATATGTTTTGGAGAACCCATAGGCAGCTTGATGGGAAAGACGTGGTATGATTTGCCGTCCCCTGAAAAAATGGCAGGTCTCACGGTAGAGGATTTGGCGCCGGTAAAACTGGGATATCGAGCCAAATATCTCATTGAAACGGCGCAGGTGATTGTACAGGACGGACTGCCACGGAATGCGCAGCAGCTGGCAGCGTTACCGGGTGTTGGGCCAAAAGTCGCAGCATGTATTCTTCTTTTTGGCATGGGGCAGTATGAAGCATTTCCTATCGATGTATGGATGGCACGTGTGATGCATCAGCTCTATGGCGTGGAAGAAAAGGATCGCCGTGCTATGGAAATTTACGCATCCCAGCATTTTGGTCGGCTGGGCGGGTTTGCGCAGCAATATTTATTCTATTACATGAAGGGATTGGATCAGAGGTGAAAGCCGTCCCGCATATTGCATCGTGTACCCCCCCCTTTACAAGTGTTGCATTTGTCAGGGGGTTCTTA
>CANBFZ010000322.1 GCA_947367725.1 uncultured Eubacterium sp. | reverse complement strand
ATGGCAGGGAAAATTCAGAGTATGACGCCGAAAGAAATCGTCGGCGAATTAGATAAATATATTATCGGACAGGACGAGGCAAAGAAGTCTGTTGCAATCGCGCTCAGAAACAGATATAGAAGAAGTCTGCTTTCTGACGAGCTGCGAGAAGAAATCACCCCTAAAAATATTCTGATGATGGGACCGACAGGCTGCGGTAAAACAGAGATTGCAAGACGTCTTGCCAAACTGATGGAAGCACCGTTTGTAAAAGTAGAAGCGACAAAGTTTACGGAAGTCGGTTATGTGGGACGTGACGTGGATTCCATGGTGCGCGATCTGGTAGAAGCATCGATTCGCATTACCAAGCAGTCCAGATTGAAAGAAAAGTATGAGGTAGCGGAGGGGATCGCGGAGGAAAAAATCATCGAAGCGATGATTCCTGGCAGCAAGAAAAAGAGTGGACAGCCTAAAGCGAGAAATCCGTTTGACTTTATCATGAACAGCGGTGGTTTTCCGAGTCAGAAACAGCTTTACGAAGAGAGTAAAGCCAAAGAAACGGAGCAGCAGGCAGAGCCGACCGATGTGGAAATGGCGAGAGAACAGGTACGTCAGCAGTTGCGTGACGGACTGTTAGAAGAGCAGTTTATTGAAATTGAAGTGCTGGATACGCCAAAGAGCAACCAGCTTGATATGAGCAACGAAGGTATGAGTATTGCCATCGGCAATATTTTTGGGGATATGATGCCGCAGAAGACAAAGACGAAACGGGTCAGAGTCAAAGAGGCCAGAAAAATTCTGCGAGAGCAGGAAGCGCAGAATCTGCTTGACATGGATCAGGTCACAGATGAGGCGCTGGAAAACGCAGAGCAGAACGGCATCATCTTTATCGATGAAATTGATAAGATTGCGTCGGGATCCAGCTATAGAAGCGGCGCCGATGTATCAAGAGAAGGGGTGCAGCGTGACATTCTGCCAATCGTAGAGGGTAGTGTTGTCAATACCAAGTATGGACCAGTCAAAACTGACCATATTCTGTTTATTGGAGCAGGTGCGTTCCATACGGCGAAACCCACCGATTTGATTCCGGAATTGCAGGGACGCTTCCCGATTCGTGTGGAATTACAGAATCTTACCAAAGAATCTTTTATACAGATTCTTACAGTTCCGGAAAATGCTATCATAAAACAACATAAGGCTTTATTAGAAACAGAAGGAATAAATGTGGAATTTTCTGAAAAAGCTATTGACGAAATCGCCGGAATGGCGTATCTTATGAATGAGCAGACTGAAAATATCGGTGCTAGAAGACTGCATACAATTCTGGAAAAACTACTGGAAGATATTTCCTTCAATATTCCGGATATGGATGAGGAAAAGATCGTGATTGATAGGGAATATGTGCAGAGCAAATTTATGGATACTATCGACAAAGATGATGTGGATCGATATATTCTGTAAGTCCGGTGAATCAGTTCGTATTAGTTAAGTATTTTGTTTAGAAGAAATTGAGGTAAATTATGAGCGAGAATTTGTTAAAGAGAGTCAGAAAATTGAACAGTGTACTGGCAGACAGCACTGCAGGTTATATTTCTTTTGATGAGCTTTGCGGTGTTATGAGTGAGTTGCTTGATTCCAATATTTATATTTTGAACAGGAAAGGCAAGCTGCTGTCCGCAAAATATGAAGAAGGAGAAGAAGCGCCGCTTGCTTTCGATGAAGAAAGCGGAAAGGTGATTTTGCCGCAGGTATATAATGACAAATTCCTGAAGGTAGAAGAAACCAGAGCCAACCTGACTTATGACAGCATCAAGGAATTCTATGGGGAAGACTATTCCATGGCAAGCAAGTATCATACGATTGTGCCAGTGATTTTCAGTGGCGCGCGTATTGCGACGCTGCTGCTTGCGAGACCGGAAAAAGCCTATGATGATGAAGATATTGCAATCTGTGAATACGGTGCAACGGTAGTGGGTATGGAAGTATCCAGAGCCATCGCACAGGAGGAAGAGGGAGAAGCCAGAATGCGCGAAGCCGTAGAAATGGCATTGTCCACCCTTTCTTATTCTGAAATGGATGCAGTAGGCAAAATCTTTGCAGAACTGCAGGGGACAGAGGGGCTGCTGGTTGCCAGCAAAATTGCTGATAAATCCGGCATCACTCGTTCCGTCATTGTCAATGCGCTGAGAAAGCTGGAAAGCGCAGGGGTGATCGAATCTAGATCTCTCGGCATGAAAGGCACCCGCATTAAGATTATCAATGAGTTCTTAAGAGACGGTATTAAAGATTTTGAAGTTTAATCGAATCTATCTACCCCCATACGCATTATAAACAGTCACCAAAACCTTCTGCCAGTCATATAATGACGAGAGCGGGAGGTTTTTTTATGAGAAGGCGATCAGCAGACAGAAGCTATTTCTGGAAAAAAACGGTCATAGGGCTTTTTATTTTTGCACTTGGCTGTTTGATATTATCAGAGGGTCTAAAGCGGCAGATAGGTCCAAATATTGACGCTGTGAGCCGTCTCAAAGCCAAAGGTATGGTGACGGAACTCATCAACCAGACTATTCGAGAAGAGTTTTCTGCAGAAAATGGTGAAGATGGAGAACTTTTTATTGTGCAAACCGGCAAGGATGGAAAAATTCAGATGGTGCAGGCCAATACCAGCCTGATCAATAAAATGGTGTCTTCTTTTGCGGAAAGCCTGCAGAAAAAGTATAGTGACATGGAGCCGCGGACTGCGGAGCTTTCTTACGGTACGCTGCTTGGGAGCAAGGTTTTGTCGCAGACAGGCTTTGGTATTCGGGTGAAGATTCTGCCACTGTCGGTGACCAAGTATGATTTTGAGACTGAATTTGAAAGTCAGGGCATCAATCAGACCAAATATAAAATTTACATTGTGTTGGAAAGCAACGT
>CANBFZ010000321.1 GCA_947367725.1 uncultured Eubacterium sp. | reverse complement strand
ATGCCAACGGCGGCAGAGGCGCCATGGAAATAGAAACGTATGCACAGGATGAAACCGTAGCGGTAAAAGAAAACGGATTCAGCCGATCAGGCTATCGATTTACTGGCTGGAATACAGAGGCAGATGGTTCAGGTACAGGGTATCAGCCAGGCGACACTTTTACTAGAGGCACTGCAGAACAGACAATCCTGTACGCCCAGTGGCGCCGCGTGATGCTTCCGGAGATTACCGAGCCGGAAGAGCCGAATCCGCCAATTGATATCGAGGATCCGGATGTGCCGCTGGCGCCGGGACCAGGGGAAGAGGAAGCAAATCCCCCGATTGATATAGAAGAGCCAGATGTACCACTGGCACCGGGACCGGAGGATGTAACGCTGGATGCGCCAGACGTGCCGCTTGGGGATGCGCCGGATGCAAAGAGAAACAAGCCGAATGCACCAAAGACAGGTGATTCTGCGCCGTTTGCCGTTTTAGTAGGCTTGCTGGTGCTTTCGGCAGGGACACTGGGTGCGGTTTGTATGCGAAAGAAAATTTTCGCAAAGAACCAGTAAAAATCAGTGCATGGGGTTTGCAGGGAAAAATAAATTTGGAATTGTATACAAAAAACTTACATTTTCTTTCAAAAACGTGTTATAATAAAGTTAAAGTAGAAATAATGGAAGAAGAAAGGAGATGTAAGCCGAAGATGTATGACATTGATGATTTAATTATGTATGGGAACACAGGTGTGTGCAAGGTGGCGGATATCTGCAAGTCAGATTTTGCCGGCAGCGATGAGGACAAACTATATTATGTGCTGGAGCCTCTTTATCAAAGCGGCGTGATTTATGCACCGGTGGACAATCAGAAAGTGTTTATGCGTGCGGTAATCTCCGAAGATGAAGCGAAAACCCTGATTGACAATATTCCGCAAATTCATACGGAAATTTACAAGAACAGCAGTGTACAGCAGCTTACGAAGTATTATCAGTCAGTCATTGACAGCCATAAGTGTATCGACCTGCTCAAATTGACCAAGTCGATTCACCAGAAAAAGCTGGATGCACTTGCGCAGAATCGCCACTTAGGACAGATTGACAAGAAATTTATGAAACGTGCAGAAGACCTTCTTTTCGGAGAATTCGCAGCAGCGCTGGGAATTTCCAGAGATGACGTACAGGAATATATTCGGAAGAGATTGGAAGAAGATTCCATATAACTTCTGATTCATATGACACAATTGAAGAAAGACAGAGCTGTTTGTCGTACAGGAAATCTGCACGGCAGCCAGCTCTGTTTTTTCATATACAGAAGGAAGGATTACTGGATATTGCAAAGCTGACTAGAAATTACCAAAGGTAAAGCCTTTCCATGGGCAGCCTTTTCATATAGCGGGCGTGACAAAAGCACGGGGCAGGATTTGCTGGGAGAAGTGATAAAAACTATTGACAAGCGGCGAGAAAAGAGTATAATATTTTTGCAATGTAGTTTAGAAATACTAAACTAAAAGTTTAACTATTGTGACAGAACAAGGGAGAACTATCATGGAAATCGGTTCCAAGATTAAGGCACTGCGGATTGTCAATGGACTGACGCAGGAGGAACTGGCTGATCGGGCAGAGCTTTCAAAAGGCTTTATTTCGCAGCTGGAACGAGATCTAACCTCTCCGTCCATCGCCACGCTTGCAGATATATTACAGTGTTTGGGTGTATCTGTCTCTGAATTTTTTGCAGAGGACAATGAGGAGCAGGTGGTTTTTGCGGACGAGGACTATTTTGAGAAAATGGACAGCGAGCTGCACAACAAAATTGAATGGATTATTCCCAATGCGCAGAAGAATGTGATGGAACCAATTCGTCTCACCCTTTCCGCGGGCGGGCAGACCTATCCAGATAATCCCCATGAGGGAGAGGAATTCGGCTTTGTGCTGAAAGGGGAAATTACCATTCATATCGGAAAGAAAGTGCATCGTGCCAAAGCAGGCGAATCGTTTTACTATACGCCTGCCAGAAAACATTATATCGCATCGGAAAAAGGGGCGCAGCTGATTTGGGTCAGTTCGCCGCCTAGCTTTTAAACCCAATACATGCACAAGAAAGGAAAGAACATGGCATCATCACTCATTGAACTGAGACATATTTATAAGTCATTTGAGGATACACAGGTCCTGGATGATTTTAATCTGACAGTCAACGAAAACGAGTTTATTACGCTGCTGGGGCCATCAGGCTGTGGCAAGACAACAACCCTTCGAATTGTAGGTGGATTTGAAAAGCCTGACGCAGGGCAGGTATTCTTTGAAGGGAAAGATATTACAGACGTACCGCCCAATCAGCGGCATCTGAATACGGTATTTCAGAAATATGCCCTGTTTCCGCATATGAATGTAGGGCAGAATATTGCCTTTGGACTGAAAATCAGCGGAAAAAGCGAAGCTTATATTCGAGACAAGGTCAAGTATGCACTGCGCCTTGTCAATCTGGACGGCTATGAAAAACGGAAGATTGATCAGCTTTCCGGTGGACAGCAGCAGCGAATTGCTATGGCGCGCGCCATCGTCAATGAGCCGAAGGTGCTTTTGCTGGACGAACCTTTAGGTGCGCTGGATTTAAAGCTTCGCCAGGACATGCAGTACGAACTCATTCGTCTGAAGAATGAACTAGGCATTACTTTTATATACGTGACCCATGACCAGGAGGAAGCACTGACCATGAGCGACAAAGTGGTGGTCATGAATGGCGGTTACATTCAGCAGATGGGCACGCCAGAGGAAATTTACAATGAGCCGGAAAACGCGTTTGTAGCGGACTTTATTGGAGACAGCAATATTATTGACGGGGTCATGATGGAAGACTTTTATGTAAAAATCTGTGATACCGTGTTACCTTGTATTGATGACGGTTTCGGCACAAATAAACC
>CANBFZ010000320.1 GCA_947367725.1 uncultured Eubacterium sp. | reverse complement strand
CACTTATTGCTCACTTTCATTCCAAATAAATCATATTCAATGGAAACGCCCTTTTCCGATACCACATGTTCTTTCTTAAAGAATATTGCCAGTGTCAGAATCACTGCCAGCATAATATACAGCCAATTTTTCTGTAAAAATGCCATATATAAGATAACAATGCCGCCTACCAGCAAGTACCCTTTCTTCTTTGTGTCTCGTGTTTTCACGATACCCTTGTAAATCATAATCCATTCATTCCTTTACTTTTCTTTTGCAAAAAGCGCATACCCGTGAAACGGGTATGCGTATGCTTTTTATATTATATTCTACAGCTTGCCAGCCGATTATGCGATTTCCTTGTAAGAACCTTCTTTTCTAAGCTCAGCAAGTCTTTCCAGTGCATGTTCATGCTCTTCAGCAGGTGCTGCAGCAGGCTTTCCAGCCTTGACTTTTCCACCGAAGAATCCAGTGCGGGAACCATCTGCAAAGATAACGTTGCCCCCCCAAGCTGCAGTAGCCAGGGAAATGATCGGATTCAGGATGTTGGTGAAGCAGTATGGCAAATAAGACATGGTGCTTACACCCAGCATGGACGCATGATATACACCGCAGGAAGACCAAGGTACCAGTGCGGAGAACAAAGTTCCGCCGTCTTCTGTACATCTGGAAAGCATGTTTCTGGAAAGACCCATATCGTCGATCTTCTCTTTGTACATTGCTGGTGGAATGATCAGTCCCAGATACTGGTCACACATGGTCAGGATGCAGAACATTGCGGTAACAATAACTGCAGCCATCAGGTGGAACGGTGTTCTGATCTTCTTAATGAAAGAACCCAGCAGGGATTCTACCGCACCAATTCTGGAATACATACCGCCAAAACCGATGGCAATCAGCGCCATATTAATCGTCCAAAGCATAGAATCCATTCCGCCTCTGTTCAGCAGTACGTCAGCCAGTTCATTTCCTGTTTCAGCGGAATAGCCATAGTGTACCATGGAGATACATTCTGCGAAATTTGCCCCCTGGAAGATGACTGCAAAGATACAGCCAGTCAGCGCCGCCAGTAGTACGCCCGGAATTGCAGGCATCTGTACAAGTGCTACGATAATGATTACAGCAATCGGCAGAATCAGAATCGGGCTCATGTATGTAAAGTGATTTTCAATTGCACTTGACAAACCATCTACTAGTTCCGGATCATATGCACCAGCCTTGCCGGTCAGTGCAAGTACACAATAAATTACAAATGCAACCAGGAACGCCGGGAATGTCGTGCCGATCATTGCTTTTACGTGGTCAAACAGTCCAGTCTGGGATGCTGCTGCAGCCAGATTGGTAGAGTCAGATAACGGGGAGAATTTATCTCCAGTACATGCGCCGGAGAGAACCGCACCTGCAATCATTGCAGGGTTGATGCCCATCGTTGCACCGATACTCATAAATGCAATACCCAATGTTGCAGATACCGTGTAGGAAGAACCCAGGGATAATCCTACGATTGCACACAACAGGCAAACTGCCGGCAGGAAGATCGCCGGGGTAAAAATCTTCAGACCGTAAAATACGATAGCTGGGATTGTCCCACTCCATTCAAAGGAACCAACCAGACATCCTACGAAAAGCAGGATGAACAGTGCTTCCAGAATCTGGCTTACAGAGTCAAAGCCTGCTGCCATGATTTCTTTGAAAGGCACTTTATTCTTGACACCGATAATACAGCATACGACAGCTGTAATCAGTACATAAATGTGCGGGTCATTGCCCCACTCGAAGTAAAAGTTCGCAAACATCAAGCCTAACAGTGTGAGAACCGGTAAAATGGCCTCAAACTTATTAGGAAGACGTTCGCCAGTTTTTTTAGTTTCTGTCATAACTAAACCTCCTAAGTATGATAAAAAATAATTTCACACTTGCATTGTATCATATCTTTTGTCTCCTGTCTTAGTCCAAAATCTAGTAGTTTTTGCAAAATATTTGCAATTCTGTCGGCATTCTTCAAAAGATTGATACGATCATGCAATATAATTCAGTATCCTGTAACGAAATGCCAAGAATACTGTCATGAAGCAATGAACGCATCCTTGCGGCAACGCCGTTACAGTCACCTGCGTTCATTATACCATGACGATACCGCTGAACATAGAATCGCGAGGTCATGATTCAATGAACGCATCCTTGCGGCAACGCCGTTACAGTCACCTGCGTTCATTATACCATACTTGAAGGATATCGCATTAATTTTCTTGCTATTTTTAATGACCGGATTGCTAAGTCTGAAAACTTTATCAATTGACAACGATTAGTCAAAGTTATAGGCTGTTACAATCGGAGTTCTGCCTAGCACCTTATCATTAAAGTATTCATAAAAACTGATCCCCAAGAAGGAACCGCTAATATTGGAAATATTTTTAAATCCGTTGCCCTGCAGACAGCATGTCGCATAGTAAGATCTCTGACTGGAACGGCAATGCAGATATACTGGCACATCCTTTGGAATTTCGGAAAGCCGTCCGCGCAGCTGTCCCAGCGGAATGTTTTTTGCACAGTTGAGATGCCCTTCTGCAAACTCCTCCGGGCTTCTGACATCAATGATACAAGCGCCGCTTTCTGCCAAGGTCCGCACTTCGTTCACATGCACCTGTTTGATCCTCCCGTTGAGCACATTAAGCGCTACAAGCGCCGCCATATTGACAACATCTTTTGCCGTTGAGAAGGACGGCGCATAGCACAGCTCCAGTTCTTTCAGATCTTCAAGGGTACCGCCCATCGTAATCATCGTCGCGATTACGTTGATTCGCTTGTCTGTCTCACCTGTACCAATCGCCTGTGCCCCCAGGATTCTGCCGGTCGGCACTTCAAAGAGCAATTTAAATACCATGTAGTTTGCGCCTGGCATAATACCAACTTTATCCGATGGGAAGA
>CANBFZ010000319.1 GCA_947367725.1 uncultured Eubacterium sp. | reverse complement strand
GCCACTCGCATGTTGCTCGTGGGACGCTAAAGCATAAGGTCTGCCAAGCCAATCGCGTTGCTCTTGGGGCAGACCATTAAGGAGTTAAAAATATGGCAGAGAAGAAAATTGGAAAGCAGACGGTGTCTTTTGAGATGAGTCCGTATATTATCGGGGCTGCGGCAGTCGGCGGCAAGAAGGAAGGGGAAGGGCCTTTATATCGCTTTTTTGATCAGATTTTGGATGACGATATGTTCGGGGAAAAAACTTGGGAGAAAGCGGAGAGCAAAATGCTCAAAGAAGCCATGCTGGCAGCGCTGCAGAAATCAGGAAAAGAAAAGAAGGAGATTGATCTGGTGCTCAGTGGTGACCTTTTGAACCAGCTAATGTCTTCTTCCTTCATGGCGCGTGATTTGCACCTGCCGTTTCTGGGACTTTATGGCGCATGTTCTACGATGACAGAGTCACTGCTGCTGGGATCAATGCTGACGGATGGTGGCTTTGCCCATAATATTATTGTAGGGGCGTCCAGTCACTTCTGTACGGCGGAGCGACAGTTCCGTATGCCGGTAGAGCACGGAAATCAAAGACCGCCTTCGGCACAGTGGACGGCGACCGCGGCAGGGGCTATGATTATTTCGGAGAAAATGGCAGACTTGACGCAGATCGGTACATTGGACGGAAGAAAGGCAACGCAGCCAACCTCTCTTGTGAATATCAGAGTGGACTGCGGAACCATCGGAAAAGTCATTGATGCGGGCGTGAAAGACGCCAATCAGATGGGCAGTGCGATGGCGCCTGCCGCGGTGGATACAATCCTCAATCACCTTGAGGATACAGGAAGAAGTTTGGATTATTATGATCTGGTTTTGACAGGAGATCTGGGGTATATCGGGAAAGATATCGCGGCAGATTTGCTGAAAGATGCTGGGCTTGATGCAGAAGCAGTTTCGCAGCGATATGATGACTGCGGCACGATGCTTTATGATAGAGAAGCCCAGGATGTGCATGGCGGCGGCAGTGGCTGTGGCTGTTCAGCTTCTGTCTTTTGTGGGAATATTATACAAAGGATGCGCAGCGGAGAACTTTCAAAAGTACTGCTGATTTCAACAGGGGCGATGCTCTCTACGATCAGCCCGTTTCAGGGGGAAAGTATTCCGGGTATTGCGCATGCTGTGTCGCTTACGACCTGTTAAAGCAAAGGAATTGGAGGAAATGAGGTTATGGATTATATCTATACATTTTTAATCGGTGGGGCGATCTGCGTCATCGGACAGATTCTGATGGACACCACAAAGCTAACAACGCCGAGAATCTTAGTGATCTTCGTAGTGGCGGGAGTGGTGCTGCAGGCAGTACACCTGTATGAGCCGCTGGTGAATCTTGCCCATCAGGGTGCGACAACACCGCTGCCAGGCTTTGGCTATGCCCTTGCGAAGGGCGCCATGGATGGGGCAAAGGATGGATTTTTAGGTGCAATCACTGGTGCGGTGAAAGCAACTTCGGCAGGCATTGCCGTAGCGATCGCGTTTGGGTATTTGGTATCACTGGTGTTTAGCCCGAAATCGCCGAAATAGGCTAACGAGGAAAGGATAAACTGTTTCTGAGAATAAAATTTCTTGGAAACAGTTTATTTTGTTTTTAAAGCGATAGTTTTCATGTGTATAACGTGTGAAATCTACCTGCGATTATTTACAAAGGGGGGCAAATGTGGTAAACTGATACGGAATGTTAGTCGGTGAAACCCTGACTTTCATCACTAAAGCAGGTAGGCAGTTTTCTACATTTTATATGGAGCGTTTAGAACTTTTAGGGCAAGATATATCGGCTAGCGTTTATCATCGGGCAGCCGGATGAACCGAGGCTAAAGATTTTTATACGCAAAGACAGATATGTGACAATCTGATGACAATTATTTTGCAATTGTCATAGAACATGCCGTTTTGATGTATAATACGTACTATTATTTGTGCGATAACAAAGAATATATAGGAGAAGCGCAGCATACGTGTCAATTTATTTGGCGTTATGTCAGCTGTGCGTGTTAGTATGCAGGGCAGTGAATGTAAAATTTGTTTTAGGACTTGCCTTCCTGTAGAAACAGAGTGCGGATACATATCGTGATACTGCGCCTGAAGGGTTTGAAGCAGTAAATTGAGATCAATCTAATTGATGAGAGGTTAATTTGTGAATACAATAAAAGAGATACTAAAAGATCATTACGACTATAGGAAACAATTATTTAAACTAGCTAAAACAGAAATTATCAAGACTTATAAAGGCGCCGCACTTGGCTGGTCATGGGCTATCATACGGCCGGCGATTCAAATCTTCGTATTTTGGTTTGCCTTTTCAATTGGTCTGAGACATGGAAAGCCAGTAGAAGGATATCCTTTCTTTTTATGGTTAATTGCTGGTATGATCCCTTGGTTTTATATGAAAGACATGATTCAGGGCGGATCTGCCTGTTTGAGACGTCATACACACTTGGTTACAAAGATTAAGTTTCCCATATCTACGATACCGACCTTTGTGAGTATGTCATTATTTGTAGTGCATATTGCGTTACTTGTGATTGTAATTTTAATCTATATGGGTTTTGGATATATGCCGGATATCTATTATCTGCAGTTACCTTTTTATATGATGCTGATGTTCTTTTTCTTTAACGCATGGGGGCTTTTTGCAGGTGTGTTGTCTGCGATGAGCAGAGATTTTCTCAATCTGGTTAAAGCGCTGACAACGGCGTTGTTTTGGATGAGCGGAATTTTATATAATGTTAATACGATCAACATTGGATGGCTTAGAAAAGTTTTGCTGTAATTTCTCTGCTTGGAATTTTGCACTGTGCGAGTGGATATACCAGTCTGGGAGGCAGAATCAAAGCAACAGTTTCTTTTTTTTTTTTTTTTTTTTAATTTAACATATTA
>CANBFZ010000318.1 GCA_947367725.1 uncultured Eubacterium sp. | reverse complement strand
CATAGGTGGCGCTCATCTTGGATGGCACTTTTTCAATGATTGCCCAGCCTGTTGCTCGATGTCCCCAGTAGCTGTCAGCGAACTCACCTTCTGCATACTGTGTTGAAGTTACCGTCAACTTATAGATACCCGCATCAGATGGCATCACATTGTTTCCTGCCATTTCCTGTTCCGGTTCAATCGCCTCGCCATCTTTTTTATCATAGCGCTGCACCTTAATCTTTACTTTCGTGCTGTCGCTTAACGTTTTCGCAATTTCCTCATCCGTTGTAATGGGATCATTTTCCCAATCATAACTCTCAAAAGCAATTCCATCGTACTTTTTACTCAGTGTTTTCGTCCATTTTTCTGGTAAATCAAAATCGATATATCGTTTCAACGTTGGCGTTTTGCCTTCTTCTACCTTTGGAATAAACAACGGGTCAACTGGCTTCGGCTTCCCATCTTTGTCTTCTACACCCAGCTTTACCGTAATTTCCTTCCCTACCGCGGTAGATGGAAGCCACAGATATAAGTTACCACCATCAAAACGTCCCGGAGAGCCGTAATCATACTTTTCACCGCCAATGAGCAGTTCCCAACCGTAGACATAATCGTCAGTAATCCCTTCTGCAGACAGATTGACTTTGGTCATAAATACTTTATTTTTTTCATTGGTGTAGTCTTCGCTGCCCCACGCTGTATCTCCAATTCCCTGGAATTTATTGGTACTTGCACAACGTACAGAACCGCCGCTGATTACAACATGACCCCCTGCACCACCTAAGTCCTTATAACTACTGTTAGATACCGGCAGCAAGGTACCGCCGGTCACTTTAATCGTGCAGCCTTTTGCGGTTGTTCCGCAGGCAGCACCAAACGCGTTGCCGTGACCGCCTCCGGTGGATTTTAAATATCCGCCATTAATAACAATATCTCCACAGTTCCCTGTACCAGTTGCCGCTGTAGATACTTCTGTCTGTGCTGCGCCTCTCTGTCTAGTATTGGTACTACCGGCACTCCACCCCGCACCGATACCAGCGCCATGATAGGCACCTGTCGCATCAATCTTGGCAGAGTTAAAAATCATTAAGCCGCCCTTTGGTCCCATATCAGGGGAGCCTCTAACCTTGCCTGCGCCAGTTCCAATGCCGGAACCACCGCCTTGTGCACATTCACCGGAACCATAAGAACACTTAGCAGTAATATCACCACCGTTAAAAATCATAGTGCCCGCATTTTCCTGCGGTCCCGTTCCGATACCAGCAGAAGACTCTCCACCGGCAGCAACTAATTTTCCACGTTTCGCACTATTCAGTTTACTCAGCGGATCACCCTTCTTCAGTTTTTGACCGTTCATCAAAGTTACATCTGCACCAATGACACCGTTTTCCGGTGTAATCATATTGCCTGCACTGTCTCTGTTCAAAACACTGTCATCAATAATCAGCGTAGAACCCTCTCCACAGTGTAACGCCGCCGTCGCATTGGTCAATGCATTCAGCGTATTGGTGGTATCGTCTGCCAGCGTAATATGACACTGGGTCGGCGTCATGAGATTGAACGGCGCATAGCCGGTAATATTGACGCCTGCCAGCGTAATATCCGCTTGAATATTAGGGCAGATTTCAATGGTCTGCGCTGTTGCAGCCGCAACATTTTTGTTTTTAATCGTCAGCGGCGTATTCGTCTTTACCTGCAGTACCTTTCTTCCGCTGATATCCGCAAGTTCATAGTCTTCTCCCTCTTTGCCGCCAGTCACTAAAAAAGCGCCTACTTCTTTTTCCTCTGTAGGATCATCACTTGCTTCATCTGCCAACGCCAGCGAGCGCATGACGGTATTTGCTTCTTCTGTAGGATCTTCTTCGACAGGTTCTTCATCTGTCGACACGTCTCCGTCAGTAGGTGCATCCGCATCCGGTGAATCGAGTGGGTCATCGCCAACCACAAGATCACCTTCCACACTGAGCTCTCCTTCTACGAGGACTTCTCCTCCGATTTCTATGGTTTCATTGCTGCCAGGCGTCTCTTCATCCGCATAGGACTGACCCCCCAGCAATTTTTCGGAAGATAGAAGCCCGCCGCCAAAGGCGGAGATGGTGAAGAACATGCATAACAACAGCGCTAACGTCTTCTTGTTAAAATGTTTCACTGGTTTGCCTCCTTCTTTCTTATACATTTCCCAATTTGCCAAGCTGCTTCCCATATAAAATAACAGGTAAAGCCCTGCTCCCTGTCATGCGCTGGGCGCAGTACTTTATAGTTTCATTACTTCAAGAAAATGCCTGATTTTTTGAGTTAGAATTATTATACTACTTTTTGTCTAGATTTGTCAAGGATTCACCAATTTCAGCAATTTGCGCCCATCCACCACGCAAAAAGAACTGACCACATCCGTTCGTCCCATGAGTCAGTTCTTTCATAGTTATCCTATCAATTCATTTTCAGTCTTTAAATGCTTCCTGCACAGCAACGGCAACTGCCACGCTGGCGCCAACCATCGGGTTATTACCCATGCCCAAAAATCCCATCATCTCTACATGGGCAGGCACGGAAGAGGAACCGGCAAATTGCGCATCAGAGTGCATTCTTCCCATGGTATCCGTCATACCATAGGAAGAAGGACCTGCCGCCATATTGTCCGGATGCAACGTTCTGCCTGTACCGCCGCCGGATGCAACAGAAAAATATTTCTTGCCCTCTAAAACACGTTCTTTTTTATAGGTGCCGGCAACTGGATGCTGGAATCTAGTCGGATTGGTAGAATTTCCGGTGATGGAAACATCCACATTTTCATGATGCATAATTGCAACACCTTCTCTTACATCAAATGCGCCATAGCATTTTACCTTTGCTCGATCCCCTTTGGAATACGGCGTTTCTTTGACAATACGCAATTCCCCTGTATAGAAATCAAATTCGGTCTGTACATACGTAAA
>CANBFZ010000317.1 GCA_947367725.1 uncultured Eubacterium sp. | reverse complement strand
AGGGGTGCTGGTCATGCCGGGCAGCATTTTTTATACCGATCATCACAATCGAAAAGGGCATATCCGACTGAGTTTTTCCAATGTAACAGATGATCAGATCTGCCGGGGCGTTGCTCTTTTAGGGCAGGTTTTAGATACATGTAAAAAGTATAAAAAAGGAGAGGACTTATGAACCAATTTGTAGAGTACAGAAGAGAATTCCATCACTATCCGGAAATCGGCTGGAGAGAAATCAGAACCAGTGCCAGAATTGCTGAAATTCTGGAACAGGAAGGTTATCAGTGCCTGATGGGAACTGACGTAATCCATGTAGATACGGTTGGTTTTGAAATGCTGACAGACGAAGAGAAGAAGGCAGAAATGGAGCGTGCGATTGCGCAGGGGGCGAAGCCAGAATACGTGGAAAGAACAGGTGGCTATCCGGGCGTCATTGCAGAATTGGATACTGGAAAAGAGGGACCGGTTACGGCGTTTCGCTTTGATATCGACTGTCTGCCGTATGAAGAACCGCAGAAGGAGGGATTCCGTCCATTTGATGAAGGTTATATCTCCTGCAACAAAGACTGCGTCCACGCTTGTGGACACGATGCGCATACCGCCATCGGTATTGGTCTTGCCTGCGAGCTGATGAAAAGAAAAGAGCAGCTGAAAGGAAAGATGCGCATCATCTTCCAGCCAGCGGAGGAGCGCTACAACGGCGCACAGTCCATCGTAGACAAAGGGCACCTGGACGATGCGATGAACTTCATTTCTGTGCACATGGCGCTGACTGCAGAAGGCTGGCCGCTGCCATCTAATACCATCGCCTGCGGCTGCAAAGACTTTTTAAGTGATGACCAGATTGATGTGACGTTCCATGGTACCGCAGCACATCCGTGCGGTGCATCGCAGAACGGAAAGAATGCGCTTTTGGCAGCATGCACAGCTGCGCTGAATCTGCATGCCATCGCACCACACGAAGAGGGACTTTGCAGAGTCAATGTCGGCATTCTCAACGCAGGTGTTGTGGTAAACACCATTGCGCCGAATGCTTTCATGAGTATTGAGTACAGAGGACAGACCAGAACCATTGCAGCATACGCAAGAAAGAGAGTCTTCGACATTCTGGACGGTGCGGCAAAGGCATACGACATGGAATACACGTATGAAGACTTTGGCGAGATTCCAGCAGCACAGAGCAGTGACGCCATGATGGAAGTCATCGAAAGAGCGGCAAAGAAAGTGCCTTGGTTTGAAAAAATTCACTTTGAAGGAAATGTAGGTGGCACCGATGATGCTTCCGTTATGATTAATAAAGTACAGGATAACGGCGGAATTGCTACGTATGTAGGCATCGGTTGTGATACAACACAGACCCTGCACAGTGCAGAGTTTGACCTGGACGAAGATTCCATTCCGGCAGCCATTGAGATGCTGGTACATGCAGTGGAAGAATTGAATATGTAATGGCGTAGATGTGAAGACTGCACTGGGATGTATCCTGGTGCAGTTTTTTTGTTATTACTGCGCTACAACTGCTACGGATTGACTGTATATCCGAAAATATGAAATAATATAAGTTTAAAATGTGCAAAATTTGGGTTAAAATGAGTAAAATACATTGGGAATATTAAGATTGAAAATTTTGATATTTTATATTTACAACAAGCACTATAGAATTTATACTAACGATGAAAACAATTTATTGATATTTTGTTGTATATACTACAGGAGCTTCTATGAATAAGGGAATTGATTCCAGAACTAAAAAAGCAAAGCTGACCGCAACGAAAAGAAAAATCGCCGAGTATATTTCCGAGCATTATTATAATGTTTGTTTGACCTCGGCTCTTGCACTGGGTGGTACAGCATACGGAATGAGAAAGAAACATAAATAATGCTGGATAAAAGGTTCAAATGACTAAAAACAAAGAGCACCAGAAGTGATGATTCACTTCCGGTGCTCTTTTACATAGGGTGATTCCATCGTAGATGGATCTGTGGATTCAGCCAAATCTTCTCGTAAGCACGTTAAGAATTTTTCTGATGCCTTTGAAAAGACTTGATACTTTTTCCAAATTAGGTGAAGACCGGCAGTCAGCTTTGGCGCAAGGGGTTTGAAACAGAGGGCGCTGTTACAGGTGTTGATGAGACCGTCTAAGGTGACAGCATAGCCCATACCTTCTTCTACCATAAGGGCAGCATTATAGATGAGATTATATCGCGCCACAATATGTAACCGATCAAAATCACTGCCGTACCAGTCTGTCAAATCTGTTTTGATCAGGCTTTGCCGGGAACAGAGAAGCGGAAGCTCTGCTAAATCGGAAGGGGTCACCGTATCTTTTACCGCCAGAGGGGAATCCTTACGCATTAAAACACCCCAGACATCTCTGTAAGGCAGCTGTAAACTATCATATCTATGAATGTCTACCGGTTCAATGACGATACCAAAATCTAAAAGTCCTTTGTCCAGTTTTTCCATCACATCATCGGCATTGCCGCTGAACAGCTGATAGTGAATGTGCGGTTGTTCTGCATGCAGGCGACGGGCTGTTTTGGCAAACATTCGGATCGCTTGTGTTTCACCTGCACCAATGTGCACATCACCTGTGATCATACCGTCAATATCATTGAATTCAGCTTCTGTTTTATCGGCTAGATCGATGATTTCCTGGGCACGTTTTCGCAGAAAGCGTCCCTCTTCCGTCAGTGTAATGCGTCGATTACCGCGTATAAACAGGGGGTTGCCCAGTTCTTCTTCCAAATCCATCAGTTGACGGGACAGCGTTGGCTGGGTGACGTGTAGCTGATTTGCTGCTGCGGTGATGCTTTCCTCTCTGGCAACTGCCAGAAAATATCGTAAGACTCTTAATTCCATCAAATGAACCTCCTGCGTTTTCAATAGTTCCATTATAATGTGGTCTTACATATCCTGTCAACAAT
>CANBFZ010000316.1 GCA_947367725.1 uncultured Eubacterium sp. | reverse complement strand
TGGAAAAGTCTTCTCTATCCCAACCAGAGAACGTGTAGTAAGTGCCATTCACGTTTCGCACCGTACCTTCTTTAAAGTCCGTGTCCACCTTGACAGTTGCGCCTGCACCATATTCTTTTGCATATGGTAAAGACGGATAAGATGGGGCTTTATCAAGACCTTCCCATGTCCACTGATACGAAACAGGATACTTCCTGCTATTGACGATTTTACAAATGTAACCGCCATTTCCATCGCTGACAAAGTCATAACCTGACAAGAGATAGCCGTCTACTTCCGCCTCTTTGTCAAATGCCACATCCCAAGAAGTCGGGAAGGTATATGACCAATTATTCTCTTCGCTGAGCACAATACTTTGCAAAGAATGTTTCCCGTCACTGTCCAAATATCCCATCATGACACTGACGGATGTCGGTCTTTGGGATGGATCTTCTGCATCATCCCAAATCTTTTCCACTGTGACAGTTTCATAATAGTCACTGTATGCCCAGACGCCAGGGAAAAGCTGTCTGCCGAACAGTAGGATGACAGCCAAAAGGAACATCGCAAGCAGGATGCCCGTATAGAGCAGCATTTTTCCATTCTTTTTTACACCCATAAAAACTCTCCTTTCTTTCATTTCTTTCTTTTTAAACACACAAGTTCCCAATCGGAAACTGCCTCTATATAAAATGCACGGTGCTTCCCGCACATCTCATATCAAATGCTTTACGCGCCATGCTGCAAATTCGCATTGACTGCCGCAGCAATCTCTAACATTCTGCTTTCCAAATACGGTCCCGGACATTCTGTCTGGGCAAAAAACATGCGGTGGGTGGTCAAATTGCCGGAAGGATCGCCCGTATATACCAGTTCCTCTATGCCGTTTCGCCTGCAAATATCTGTACACAGTGCGATCAATTTCTCATACGCCGCATCACTGACATGCCAGTCGCCGCCGATTCTATCGTTGGCAACTTCTATGGTCACTGCCATATCATCGTTTTCAAAATTAGCAGAACTCCAGGCTCTGTTTTGCTCTTCCACATAAAGCGCCACGCGTCCAGTGCGATCGATGGCATAGTTTGCCGATGCTTTTCGATCCTGCTTTCCAAAAGACACCCCCAACTTCTCTAAACTCAAGTCTGCCGCCATATGGTGGATGGTAATTTTCGAGATGTTGGACGTTCTAGGAAAATCTGCATTCGCTGTCAGATGGGCATAGTCAATCAGCGCACTGTTTCTATGCTTTACTGCCTCGAATGCCTCTCCCGTCAAAATCTGTCCCACCCCTTGTGGTAGTTCCGATTTTGCGGCACAAGTACCGGCAAAAGCTGTAACTGCAGCGATACAAAACACCAGGAGCAACACCCAAATACACCAATATTCATTTTTCTTCCCTGTTGGCTTTGCTGTCCGTTTTGCCATGTTCTGTTCCCCGCTAACACAAACTCTGATAAATATTGCATACAAATAGTACTGCAAATATGCCAAAGATACTTCTTGCTGCCACCGCAGGCAAATTACGTGTTTTCTGTTCTGCCCCGCCTGCCATCATGATTAAAAACGGGACTGTGGCAAGATAGAAAAATCCCGTATCCATCATATTGTGCACCAGCGCTGCCGTAAAACCGCCTCGCTGGGCTGCATCTTCCTGTTTGCTGTAATGCCGAATCACCACAAAGATCAGCATAACTGCTGCAATTAAGCCTAGTTCCACACCAATATGAATCAACACATTGTGAATATGCCATGTATTAAAATACAAGTCTCCATCTGCGAGATTGTATCCTCTCCACTGGTAAGGTCCAATGCCCAAAAGTGGCGATTTCCAAAGATATCCAATGCCGTTTTGTATCATAGCAATCCGTTCTCCAAAGGTTGCAGCCGCATTAGGTCGCAAAAACAGCACTGTGCCCGCGGCTAGAACGCCCACAAGTGCGATCACAGGCGCTGCCCACCGTTTCTCCTTTAGAAACTTGTGAAATGTCCCCCTGTATCGCGCTGCCATAGCAATATACAGGCAGAGAAAAACACAAAGCCAACCAAGCTGTGCCTGATCACCGGCGACAAACAACAGAATACCGATCCCCATACCGAAAGCAATTTCTGCTGCTAGCCTGATGAAATCACGGAAAGACATCTTACCGCGCCTCCCCATCACCAAAATCCCTACCGCGAATGCTGCAAAAGAACCCATGGACAGCGTCAGTGCAAGGGCAGTGAGTACAAGCAACTCCAATGCTTCAAAAAATCTGCGAAGCAGTGTTTCCTGCGCTTCCATTTCGCCGATACAACTTTTAAGCGCAAACCAGCCAATGACCAGGATACTCCCCATGGCATTGGGATTGCCAAAAATCCCGCCAAGTCGGTCAGCACTATCCTGCAGGGCTGCCACAGTAAACTGTATAATGCCCACTGCTGCCGCTATGCCAATCCATGCTGCACACAACCGTTTCAGTCGTCTCCTTTCTGTAAGTTCCAGATAGGAAAGCAGCAGATAAATGACTGGAAACAACGACTGGGTCGATGCAAATCCGTTGATGGTATCTCCAAAAGTCAGCCAGCCGGATAGCAAACTGATTGCATTATAGCCAATCAGCGGCAAAAGAATCCACAAATCTACTGTCGTACGCCCCTGTGCCAGCCCCGCGATGCAAAGCATCAAACCGATGATCCCTGCAACCAAAGCATTGCCCAGACCGATCAGAGTCAGCATAAAGAATGCGAGAAACAGAATCAATGCAATATAGGAAGAAAACCCCTTGGGGGCTCTCTCCTCCAGCTTTGCCTTCATCCTATCTCACCTCCCCCTTTTTCTGCACACAAAAACACGGCGCAAGACCGCCTGCAAAAATTGCAGCCGGTCTTGCGCCGTGCAGCTGTATCACAAAAAAGCGCTTGACGCCAAAAATGAACAGACCTATCCCCTTGCTTGCTTGCTTGCTTGCTTGCTTGCTTGCTTGCTTGCTTGCTTGCTTGCTT
>CANBFZ010000315.1 GCA_947367725.1 uncultured Eubacterium sp. | reverse complement strand
CCTGAATTTGTCTAATGTCCAGTTCCATTATTTTACCCTCCGAAACAAAAGTGAGCCGTTATGCCCGCCAAATCCTAAAGAATTAGACATAGCATAGTCACCTGCGATGGTTTTTCCGGTGTTGGCTACAATATCCAAATCACAATCCGGATCCGGCACCTGATAACCGATAGTCGGCGGCGCAAACTGTTCCTTCAGCGCACGCACAGTCAAAATTGCCTCTACCGCACCGGAAGCTCCCAGGAGATGCCCCGTCATCGATTTGGTCGAAGACATCAAAAGGCTGGATGCCGCATCGCCAAATGCCGATTTCACTGCGCGGGTTTCGCACTGATCGTTCATCGGTGTAGAAGTACCATGGGCATTGATATAAACTACCTGTTCCGGAGAAACGCCGCCATCGGCGAAAGCCGCTTTCATACACGCCGCTGCGCCGCTTCCGTCTTCCAGCGGCGCTGTCATGTGATTGGCATCACAGCTTGCCCCGTAGCCGACAATTTCACCCAGAATTTCCGCACCCCGTGATACGGCGTGTTCATATTCCTCAAGAAGCAGCACGCCCGCGCCCTCTCCCATCACAAAGCCGTTTCTCTCTTTGTCAAAAGGAATAGACGCACGCATTGGGTCACAAGATTCGGACAGCGCCTTCATGGATGTAAACCCACCGATCCCCAGTTCACTGATACAGCTTTCACTGCCGCCGGTAAGAAATACGTCCGCATAACCGTCCCGAATCTGTCTAAAAGCTTCGCCGATGGCATTGGTTGCAGAAGCGCATGCCGTCACAACACAGGTGCAGCTGCCGCGAAAGCCAAACTCGATGGCTGCCATCCCTGCTGCCATATTGGTAATCGCCATAGGTACAAAGAGCGGTGAAACCTTATCAAATCCTCGCTTGATCCCTTTATAATGTTCTTCTTCAATGGTAGGAAGACCGCCAATGCCGCTGGAAATATTCACACCGCACCGCGCCGCATCTTCCCGGCTCATATCAAGCTTCGCCTGTGATACCGCCTCACGCGCCGCCACCAGCGCAAGCTGGGTAAACCTTGCCGTTCTTCTCGCCGCCATTTTGTCCATATGGTCTGTGATAGCAAACTCTTTTAGTTCGCCAGCCACCTTGACCTTGTGGTCTGTTGTATCAAAGCTTGTAATATAATCAATGCCACACACGCCGTTTCTCGCATTTTCCCACATTTCTTCCGCCGTGTTTCCGATGGGAGATACCGCCCCCATACCGGTGATTACAACTCTTCTCTTCATGGTTCGTCTCCTTTTTAATACATGCCGCCGTCGACTGCCAGCACCTGACCAGTCACATAAGCTGCTTCCGACGATGCGAAAAATACCGCCGCTGCTGCTACATCTTCCGGGGTTCCCATACGACCTGCCGGAATGGATGCTGCCGCCGCTTTCGCCGCTGCCTCTGTCATCTTTGCTGTCATATCTGTTTCAATAAAGCCCGGTGCAACGGCATTGACTGTAATGCCGCGGCTTGCCACTTCTTTCGCAAAGGATTTCGTCATGCCGATGACCCCTGCTTTACTTGCCGCATAATTGACCTGTCCTGCGTTTCCAGAAAGCCCTACCACACTGGAAAGGTTTACAATACGTCCATACCGCTGTTTCATCATCTGCCGACTCACCGCTTTCATCATCAGAAAACTGCCGTGCAGATTGGTTCTGATCACTGCATCAAAGTCTTCTACGCCCATGCGCATCAGCAGATTATCTCTGGTAATCCCGGCGTTGTTGACCAGAATATCCACTCTGCCGAAATCCGAAAGGGCGGCCGCTGTAAGGGCTTCGCAGGTTTCCGCTTCCGCCACATTACCCTGCAGTGTCAAAGCTGACACGCCCAAAGCCGCACAAGCCTGCCTGGTTTCCTCCGCCGCTTGACAGTTTCCCGCGTAACCAATCACTAGGTTGACACCCCGTCTTGCAAGTTCCAGACAGACGGCTCTGCCGATTCCCCGGCTGCCGCCCGTTACAATCGCTGTTCTTCCCTGCATTTTATACTGCGCCTCCTTCCAGCTGTAAAAGCACCTTCTGCAAATCTTCATAAGTTTCAATCTGCATCACCGCTATATTCCGATCCGTTTTTCTGACAAAGCCGGACAGTGCCTTGCCAGGTCCGATTTCAATTACCGTATCTATACCAGCGCTCGCCATGACTTTGATGGTATCTTCAAAGTAGACGCTGCTGGAAACTTGCCGTACCAAAAGATCAGAAATCGTTTCTTCCGGCATCTTCTCACGCCCCACTGCATTAAATAATACCGGAAACTGCATGCCTCCAAACCCGGTCTGCGCAAAAATTTCCGCAAGCTGTTTTCCTGCAGGCTCCATAAATTTGGTGTGAAACGGTCCGCTAACTGGCAGGGAAACACAGCGTTTCGCACCTTTTTCCAGTGCCAGCGCCGCTGCACGCTCTACAGCGTCCTTTTCACCTGCAATCACAATCTGCCCAAGACAGTTGTAATTTGCGATCTGCACTGCGCCATAATCCGCTGCCGCTTTGCAGCAATCTGCTAAAAGCGCCCGCGAAAGACCCAGTACCGCTTTCATGGCACAGTCTATGCCAGCAGCAGCAAAGGCCATGGCGCTAGCCCGCTTTGTCACAAGGGAAATGGCTGTTTCCGCATCAAAGACGCCTGCAGCATGCAAGGCAGAATACTCTCCAAGCGATAGCCCTGCCGCCATCCGGGGTTTGATTCCAAGCTTCGAAAGTGCCGGTAAAAGTTCAGAAAGCACACCGGCGGCGAATGCCACCATAATCGGCTGGGTGTTTCTCGTATCCGCCAGCGCTTCCCCCGGACCTTCAAAGGCCACGTTTCTCTGTGTCTCTGGCAGCAAATCAAACACCGCCTGAAATCCTTTGGATTTCTCATAAAAATCTTTCCCCATGCCGACAGACTGACTGCCCTGACCAGCAAACAATAATCCTAATTTCATATCTGACTCCATTCTTCTGCCAGTTCTTT
>CANBFZ010000314.1 GCA_947367725.1 uncultured Eubacterium sp. | reverse complement strand
GACACTCCTCAAAAGCTTTCGGCTCGATGAGCACTAACTTAAACGCACTGGTACCCGTGACAGAAAAACGTTTCTCACTTGTCTTCGGCTGCGCCATCATTGGTTTCTTGTCTGGCAAAACCGTTGTCTCACTGCCATAGGAACGTCTCGGCTCCTTTGCGATCTTTTCCTTTGCTGCATGCACCTCTTCTTCTGTAATCATCTCATCGTCATCTAATTCTTCAATTCCGATTACCTTTTTAATTGAATCTGCAAAACCCATGTTATTTTCCTCCTAAACTCGTTTCTCTTTTATTTTTCTTCACTTCGATAATCACGATATCCAAATATTGCCGTGCCGACCCGTATCAAATTGGAGCCTTCTTCGACTGCCACTTCAAAGTCATTGGTCATGCCCATCGATAAATATTGAAAATCAATGTTCTCGCTGCGGTTTTCTGCATACTGATCGTAGATCTTCTTCACTGCTGCAAAATAGGTTCTGGCATCGTCAGGATCCTCAAAATACGGAGCGATGCACATCAGACCCTTGATTCTGATATGTGGACATTCTGCTGCAATATCGCGAATCAGCGCATCGGTTTCCGCCGTCGTGATGCCGAACTTGGATTCCTCTTCCGCTGCATTGATCTGCACCAGAATATCCATCGTTCGTTGATGCTGTCCGGCTCTTTTATCAATCTCCTTTGCAAGACGGAGAGAATCCACAGAGTGAATCATCGAAACTTTGTCAATGATATATTTTACCTTGTTTGTCTGTAAATGTCCAATCAAATGCCATCGAACAGGCTTAACTTTTTCGTACTTGTCCATGATTTCCTGGACTTTATTCTCACCGATATCTGTAATCCCTGCATCAATTGCCTCGTTAATCTCTTCTGGCCCATGCAATTTTGTGACTGCCACAAGCAGCACATCATCACCGTTTCTGCCGGATTTCTCTGCAGCAGCAGTTTTCAGTTCTTGAATATATGCAATATTAGATTTTATTGACATATCACAACACCTTTCTTTTTCTAGTATGCCCCGTTATGCTTCAGGTTCTTTGAGTACTTCATCATAAATTTCTACAGTAGTATATCGCTTTCCGGTTTTTTCATCATCAAAAAATGTGTCTGCCACCAGCGAATAAGTTCCGTCTGTCGCATAAACCTGAATCGGCACGAAATAGGAACCTCTGGTTTTTTTCTTTACATAGACACCCTGCTGACCGTTCTTTTCGGTAATGCTACTGTTTTCTACCAAAAGCCCCCGTCGTTCATAGGTGACCAGAGATACCGGCAGCGTACGCATCTGTATAAACTTTTCGTAATAATTGCCTGAAACTAAAATCACACGGGTATGCACCCCATCACCGTCAGCCGTCACACTATACACTTCTGCGTCAACGGCGCAATCCTCAAATTCCAGTATTACATCCTGACCGACTTTATAGCGGCTTCCATGCTCCTTTGGCACAAAGGTGACCAGATACCATTTGGTTCTATCTACCACCTTAAATACCGGTTCTCCTTTGACCACGGTATCTCGCTGCAGATTCACCACATCTTCCTGCTGCAGCTTGCTGTAAAAGCTGTAGCCTCCGTTTTTCATATTGTCGGGACGAATGAGATTTTCATAGCCATCCGCATAATAACTGATTACACCGCCACCTTGCACTGCGTAATCACTAGTGCGCACGACCTTCTCCCCCAGCCGATCCAGAAGCGGCGTAAAGGCTTCCGCTTTTTCACTGGCTGTACCGCCTTGCACTTCCATCACAGTGGTTCCTTTGCGAACCAAAGTGCCGTTTTCGATATATCGATTGGCTTCTCCACTGGTTTCTGCAAGGTAAACCTTTTCTTTGCGCACCAGAGATCCTGTTCCCTCATCGGCAATTTTTAGTTCCCCGTATTCAAGGGTATAGGAAGAAACCAGCGCCCCCGTCACAGAAGGCACAATATAAATCACCACATACAGTAACACCAGTGCGATGATGAATAATACAATTGGACTTTTCTTTAACTTTTTCATGCAAACATTTTACATCATTTTAACACTTTTTCCAATACTTTTCGCTCATCTTTTGTGAAATCTTCACGGTTTCTTAAAAAGGCTTCCAACAAATCAGGGCGAACCGCTTTGGTCAAACGAAGCGCTTTTTCAAAACGCCAGAGATAAATTTGTTTATGATTACCGCCAAGCAGTACTTCCGGCACTTCCATACCGCAGAATTCCCGCGGTTTCGTATATTGCGGATATTCTAAAAGTCCGCTGTAAATGGACTCTTCCATAGCGGAGCCTTCCCGCGGCAAAACACCTGGCACCAGTCTGGCGACAGAATCCATCAGTACCATTGCAGCAAGCTCTCCACCTGTCAATACATAATCCCCGATGGAAACCTCTTCCATCTCCCAGTAATCCAGAACCCGCTGATCTACGCCTTCGTAATGACCACAAAGAATGGTGATTTCCTCTTCCTGTGCGAGAGTCTCAATTTTCTTCTGATTCAACACTTTCCCTCTGGGCGACATATAAAGCAGTTTCTTGTGCACATGCTCTCTTTCTGCTTTGCTTTTTTCCATGCCCAGGTGTGAAAGCGCGCCGAAAATAGGCTCTGCCAGCATCAAAAGACCTGGTCCACCACCAAATGTATAGTCGTCGGCTTTCTTATGTTTATCTTTGCTGAAATCACGTATATTGATAAACTGAAATTCCAAAATGCCTTTTTCCTGGGCTCTGCCTAGAATGCTGCCCGTCACAGCGGTAAACATTTCGGGAAATAGAGTGAGTACATGCATTTTCATTGTGGCAGCATCCCCTCTATCAAGTGTACGGAGATGATACCCTCCTGCAGACTGATTTCTCTGATGAACGCACTGACCGCAGGCACCATCATCTGTCCGCCTGCTGCAAGTTCCACTACATAAACATCCTGGCTGGACGGCTGCAGCACTTCTTTCAGTTTGCCTAAAATGGCGCCGCTGTCCGCATCTTTTACCGTCAATCCTACTAAATCTCTTATATAAAAG
>CANBFZ010000313.1 GCA_947367725.1 uncultured Eubacterium sp. | reverse complement strand
GAGATTCTACTCTGATCCATTTCCCGTGGCTATAACCTGTCACAGAAGACTGAATGACTCTGAAGACAAAGTCACTTTGCTCTTGGAAGGACATGAGCAGGTGGCACTTCCTGTGTACCTGTTGGGCCTGGCATAGTGTCAAAGAGTGGCCTGAGGCATTGACTGTGAGACAGAGCTGGTGGCACTGCAGACCCTGTTGGGCTGGTGAGAAAAAGCAGCAGATGTGATCGCGCTGCCTTACGATGTGATGAATAGACAAGAAGCCGCCCAAATGGCAAAAGGAAATCCGGATAGTTTTCTGCATATCAGCAGAGCAGAAATTGATTTGCCAGAGGCGGTCGATCCGTACAGTTCTGTGGTTTATGAAACAGGTCGAAAGAATCTAGCGGATTTCCTTGCAAGAGGGATTTTACTGGAAGAAGAAACACCTGCACTGTATATTTACAGACAGCAGATGGATGGGAGATTTCAGACTGGCATTGTCGGATGCTGCAGTATTGATGCATATGAGAAAAACGATATTAAAAAACACGAACTGACCAGAGTCGAAAAGGAGGAAGATCGGATTCGGCACTTCGATGTCTGCAGTGCCAATACAGAGCCGATCTTTTTAACGTATCGGGACAGTGATGTTGTAGATACGATTGTTGATGCATATATAAAAGCCCATGCGCCAGTTTACGATTTTATCACAGAAGATGGCGTTGGACATACTTTGTGGGTGATCTCTGAGACGCCTGTACTGCAATCGCTCTGTAGTGCCTTTGATGCTGTGCAGGCACTTTACATTGCAGATGGTCATCATCGAAGCGCATCGGCTTATAAAGTGGGAAAAAAGCGGCGCGAAGCCAATCCACGCTACACAGGAGAAGAAGAATTCAATTATTTTATGGCAGTGATTTTCCCGGACAGTCAGCTGCATATTTTTGATTATAACAGAGTGATCAAAGACTTAAATGGACTGACGGATGCACAGTTTCTGCAGAAACTTGCGGCGGCAGGCTTTGTAATTCGTGACGAAGGCACTGATTTCTATCGTCCGCAGAAGCCGCACGAGTTTTCCATGTATCTTGCGGGACAATGGTATGCGCTGCAGGCAAGAAAAGAAATCATCCCTAAAGATGTGATTGGCGCCTTGGATGTGTCGATTTTGCAGGATCGGGTGCTTGCGCCGATTTTGGGCATTGATGATCCGCGTACCGACAAGCGCATTGATTTTATTGGCGGTATTCGAGGTCTTGCGGAATTGAAACGCCGCGCAGACAGTGATATGAAGCTGGCGTTTGCGCTGTATCCTGTTACGATGGAAACCCTGATGGAAATTGCAGATTGCGGTGAAATTATGCCGCCAAAGTCCACGTGGTTTGAACCAAAACTGGGGAGCGGATTGTTTGTACACCGCATTTAAATTTTGCATATATATCGCAGATTGACGATGGATAAAAAAAGCTTTGCTGGAAATACTATCAGCAAAGTTTTTTTGTTGTGAAGATACGGCGTATTGACGCGTGCGGTGGAGAGGAGCAGAACATGAAGAAATACAGGAAACGGATCAGAGAAATCAGCATATTCGGTTTGGCACTTTTTTTGGCGCTTTCTGGGAGACTGTACTACATTCAGATTGTCTGCGGACAGGAACTTTCCGAAGGTGCGATGGGGCAGCAGATCATCAAAGTGCAGTCTGTTGACAATCGGGGGACGATTTATGACAGAAATATGATGCCGCTGACAAACAGCGGATGCAGTTACTATTATTTAATCGCAAGAAATAAAACCGATGCGACGCTGCAGGCGTTTTTGCGTCAAGTGGGCGCGGAAGAGGCTGGCGCGAAAGGGACAGCGTATGTGGTATATCAAACAGACACATTTAATAAAACCGTCAACGATGTGCTGGTTGACCGTTATGAAGCATATGCATTTTGTCTTGGAAGCCGTTATGCAGCACAGCAGACTGCAGCGCATCTGATTGGTTATGTCAGTGGAGAGGATAAAACGGGTGCGGCTGGTCTTGAAAAAATGTTTCAGTACAGATTGGCTGCATCCGATGCAAAACTGTTGATGCTGGGAAATGGTGCGGGGGCACCAGTGCGAGGCGTCGGCGTATGGCAGACCGCAGGCAACGCATTTCTCGCGCCGTCTGGTGTGGTAACAACCATCGATGCAGGGCTTCAGAAGAAAGCAGAGGATGTACTAAAGGAAAAAGGCATTTCTGGTGCTGTCATTGTGATGCAACCTGCTACGGGGCAGATTTTGGCTATGGCAAGTACGCCGACGTTTAACCCCAATCAGGTGGAACAATATCTTACTTCTGGTGAAGGGGAACTTTTGAATAAGGCAGTGCAAGGCGTGTATCCGCCAGGTTCTGTATTTAAGATCGTAGTAGCGGCGGCGGCACTGGAGAGTGGAAAGGTGGATCTTACAGAGTCATTTCATTGTGACGGAACGGTGGAGATTAACGGTGTGAAATTAATTTGTGATGATCACCCCAAAGGACACGGTGATGTGGATTTTGAAACAGCGTTTGCCCTGTCCTGCAATGGATTTTTTGCATCTGTTGCAGAAAAGATTGGTTCAGAAACGATCATGGATATGGCGCAGCGCATGGGACTGGGAAAAGAAGTTCTTGCAGGTTTTCCAGGGGAAGAGGCTGGCAGTTTTCCCGAAGAAAGCGAACGACTTTACAGTGGGCTGTCTAATTTTGCAATCGGGCAGGGCAGCCTTTTGGTCACACCGCTGCAGGTGGCGCAGATGACCAATATCATTGCCGCAGGCGGCGTCCTTTACCCCGCGTCTGTTGTCATGAGCAAAGAAAGTGAGCAGCCGCAGGGCAAGCGGGTTATGACACAGACGACGGCTACGCAGCTTGCGCATATGATGGAACAGGTGGTAGAGCGGGGCACTGCCCAGAATGCGGCGCTGCATGTTTCTGCGGCAGGTAAAACCGGTTCTGCTGAATCGGGAGATGCGCAAGGTTATACCGTACATGGCTGGTTTACAGGTTATTTTCCAGCAGAAG
>CANBFZ010000312.1 GCA_947367725.1 uncultured Eubacterium sp. | reverse complement strand
CAATTTCAGCACGGCTTTTGCGCCCAGCAGAATTTCGTCGCCTTTTTCCAGCATCAAACGATAGTCTGCTGTTAGATATGGTTCGCATTCTGCGCCATTGATTATCAGCGTATCAATATCCTGCGGATTCTTCGGGGAAAGTTTGACGCCAGTCGGAAAGCCTGCACCGCCTAATCCTACAATACCTGCCCTGGTAATCACATCTATGATTTCTTTGTCGGATAAGCTGTCAAGACTGCGCGCCTTGCCATACCCCTCCGCCGTTTCTTCTGCACCGTCATTTTCAATTACAATGCAGTCTGTCTTTTCTCCATTCACAGCCAGTCGTGTTTCTATGGTTTTCACCGTGCCGGACACGGCGCTGTAAATCGGAGAGGAAATAAACCCATCAGCTTCTGCAATCAGCTGTCCTTTCAGAACACGGTCTTTGGATGATACGACCGCTTTTGCCGGCGCGCCGATATGCTGCGCCAAAGGATAGACCATGACTGCTGCCGCAGGAATGACCGCAATCGGACTGTCTTTAGACAGTGCTTTACCCTCGTACGGATGCACTCCCTTTTTTGCTCTGTTTTGATTCATTCAATCACGCTCCTCATGTTATATAGGCAGTTTTATACTTTATTCTAACATAGTACTTTAGTACTAGCAACGATTTCGTTAAAATTTTGACAAGTATTACTAATACATTTATAAATTGTTTTAATAGATTGTGCATTTCTCAAAATTTTTAGAACAACAAAGGGCGTGTTTTTCTAAGGCAGGCATCATTATTGCTTTGCTTTTCGATACCCCGCTTCAATGGCCTCCTGCTCTGTCTCAAATACAATCAAATTCTTGGAATGTCCCATATCGTCATACGCCCGCTGTCCTGGACAGTGATAAACTTTAGAACGCTGATTCCCGCGAATCTCACCGACAAGCTGTGCGCCGTCGTCTTGTGATGCGGCAGGTTTTTCTCCAGAAAGCCAATTGTCTCCATTACTGTAATCAATTTCAATTCCTGGCTGTACATTATATACGAAGACATGAAAACAAATGCCCTGCCCCTGGTCTTCGACGGAATACCCCTCCATTTGCACGCCGCTTGCCAGCAAATCATGCCCCTGATAAATCGGTGTAACGCGATACAACACATGGTTACCGGTTTCTTTCACGTAATCTGCAATGGAATCTTCAAATGGCAGCATGCCTTCTACGTTCATATATCGAGTACCTGTTATGAGATTCTGTCTATTCGCATTTTCTCCTGTCAGCTGATAGCCCAACAGATGGCAGCGATTATAAAGATATTTGCCGTCTACGATATCATATTTGGCAAGCTGCCAGCCTGATGGCTTAATCATGCCGATGCTCCCGCGCTTTTCTGTCGGCATCAAATCGCGCCCCACATTTGCAAAAGCGGTACCGCAGCGTCCGAGTCCATCCAGTTCGCTGTAGGTTTCAAAAGACTCGGTTGTCATCTCTTCTTCCGAAAACGTCGGTATATTCTCATCAATGACCACATACGGCGTTCCTTCATATGCGGGAAGTTCTTCCATGGATACCGACGGCACCGCTGGCTCATTCAATCCCGAAAATTGCTCCATTTGCTCACAGCCCGAAAAAAGAACTGCAAGCACCAACAGGAATGCTAAAAGTTTCTTTGGCTTCCTATCTGCTTTTCTCTGATTCATCTCTATCTTCTCCTCGCTTGTTTATTATCTCCATTATCTCAAAGGAACGCATGTTCGTCAAGAGGATTCTTTCCAGAAATAAAGAAAAAAGCTGTGCACGTTTTTTCTACGTTGCACAGCTTTTATTGTCAGGATTTTACACACGAAGATAGGTTTTGATTCCGCCTATATGGCTCACCTGATAGATACCTTTGGTTACAATTTGCTTCTCATCCAGTATGGATCGCACTCGTTCTATGGAGTCAATTCTCAGATATAATCCGGTGCTGCAGGAATGGACCACCTGCGGCGGCATTTTTCGTAAAGTGGAATGCAGTCCATTTTCTTCCAGTACGTCTTTGGCATATGCCGCCTTATAAAAGGATGAAAAGGAGAGGATATATTCATGTTCCATAACAGTCTCCTTCTATGTTCTTCTCTTGTCAGAACAAATTCTTTATCTTCCGTATGTAATAAGTCAGGAAGGAAACTTTTTTAACATCCCGGTCAGAAACCAGATCAAAAGTATCTAATTTCTCTTTTCCGTTGTATACAGTCAGCGTGCCAACTTTGTCGCCTTTGGCAAGCGGGAGCCTGAGATTTTTATCAATCTTTACTTTAAAGGTTACCTGTTTCTCTGCACCTTTTTTTACAAAAGCCGTTACTTTTTCCGTTGTCAACGCCTGCAGTTTGTAAGGATCGCCTTTATCAAGTTTGACTTGCTTCATGCGCTGACCTTTGTCTGCAAGTGTGACTGACGCATAATTGGCAAAACCGTAATTTAGCAGCTTTGAAACTTCTTCAAATCGAATTTTTGATGTTTTCGCACCCAGTACTACAGCGATCAGTGTCGTATCTTCTTTTGTTGCAGACGCAGAAAGACAGAAGCCTGCTTCCTGGGTAAATCCGGTTTTGATGCCGTTTGCGCCTGGATACTGTTTGATCAGTTTATTGGTATTGGTCAGACCAAATTCTTTCTCTTTTCCCGGAAGCCCGACTTTTATGGTTTTCTGCCAGGTGTTAAACCATTTCTGGGTATGTTCGTGCTTCAGGAGCCGCTGTGACATCACTCCTATATCATATGCACTGGTGTAATGTTCTGCTACAGGCAATCCATTGGTATTGACAAAATGTGTATCGCGCATACCAAGTTCTTGTGCTCTTTTGTTCATCTTTTCCACAAAAACTTCTTCGCTGCCTGCAATATATTCTGCAGTGGCTACGCAGGCATCATTGGCGCTGACAATTGCAATCCCTTCCAGCAATTCTTCCAGCGTATGGGTTTCACCGACTTCCATATACATCTGACTGCCGCCCATGGATGCCGCGCGCTCAGAAATCGTCACCTGATCGGTCAATTTCACTTTTCC
>CANBFZ010000311.1 GCA_947367725.1 uncultured Eubacterium sp. | reverse complement strand
GAAGCGCCATGTCCAGGCGAGGATCGAATTCTGGTGCCATCTCCAAAGGTGGCTACCTATGATCTGCAGCCAGAAATGAGTGCACCAGCTGTAACAGAACAGGTCCTTACACAGATTGCCAAAAACAAGTATGACTGTATCATCCTTAACTTTGCAAATGCTGATATGGTCGGACATACCGGCGTCATGGAAGCAGCCATCCGTGCCATTGAAACCCTGGATCGTTGTGTGCCTAAAATTGTGGATGCTGTACTTTCCAAAGGCGGACAGATCCTTCTGACCGCAGACCACGGCAATGCAGACTGCATGGTCGATGAAAATGGAAATACCGTCACTGCCCACTCGCTACATCCAGTGCCGCTGGTACAGATCGCAAAAGAACCTCACACCCTTGCAGATGGCGGCAGGCTGTGCGATATCGCACCGACTATGCTAAATCTGATGGGACTTCCGATCCCTGCTGAAATGACGGGAAACAGTCTGATTCAATAATACAGAAAATCGATTTTCCTATGCCAGGTACAAAAGTTCTGCATTTTCACGAAAAATGACTCCAATTGCAGAACTTTAAAGGAGACTGCAAGAGAGTATGAAAAAAACGAGACAATCCTTTACGGCGTTTGTCTCGTTTTGTATTATCCCTTACTTTGCATTTTTCTGTTTCACAAACTCGATGGCTTCTTTACCGGACAGATGGTCGATGGAGATTTCCACCATAGCAACTGCCTGAAAGGAGCCGTTTATTTCCTGCATCAGCGCTTCTTCTGTTTCCTCTGGCGAATATCGCTTTGCCAGTTTCAGCAGGGCGGCTCTTTTTTCTTCCTCATCATGCAGCACTCTTGCTCTGCCAAATGCGATAACGCTTCGAAAATAGGTCGTAAACGCTTCCGGCACAATCTGATCCTCGTCAATGACACAGAAAGAAACTTTCTCACTGCGAGCAATCGCATCCATCTTGTGCCCTGTCTTCGCTGTATGGAAGTAAATTTTATCATCTGCGTATACATAACTCAGCGGCACCGCATATGGATACCCATCGTCTCCTGCTGTGGCCAGCACCCCAGAAGTGCCTCGTGTAAGCACAGCAATACTGTCTTCTACAGACATCACCTGTTTTCCTCTTCGCATGTCTCGAAACATAATAAACACCTTCCCTTTCTAAGAAACGTGTGCATAACAGAATCAGCAGCAAGCGTGCCGCAGAACAAAATTCCGGTACACCTTGCATAAAACCTCCAAACGATTCACAGAGTGAACCGAGCTAAGGCTTCAAGATTCCTGTGCACCCATGCCGCCTGTAGTAGGTTTTCTTGCTATGCCAGGAATATCGAAAATCGATATTTCCTACATAATAAAAAATAATGCTTTTCTCCACTTCTTCTAAGGCCTAACGAAATGGAAAAAAGCGTTACCCGGCGGCAATTGATTCAATTTTATTATACAAGTTTAATATAAACTGCACGCCTCGTCAAGAGAATTCTCTGCAGCACGTTACTTTTCCTGCGTCTGCTCTATCTCTTTGCGGTAATTTTCATCGTGCTTTAAAAGATATCTGGCATGGCTGGCCTGCGAGTCATTCACGTGTTTCTCCAGAAAAGCGCTGGCGCCTTCACTGACATTCCCGGTATGTTTTTCATTAAAATCCTCCACCTTCTCCGCAAACTCTTCCCATTGCGCCGGCTTTTTCTTCTTGAAATATTCCGTCACAAAGTGCAAACCCAGTCCTAAAATCAAAAGAACGACAATTGCAATACCACCTGCTATAAATCTTGCTGAAAAGTCCATACATACACCTCCTGCTGTAACAACTACAAGAAATAATGATTTACATTTATTTTACCATACCTAGGTATTTTCGTAAAGTTACAATCAAATGTATACAAGATAAAAATTCATATCCAACAAAAGAAACGATAGTGCGATTGATTCACACTGCCGCTGTCTTGCTTTATACTTTGTATTTTCCGATTATTTTCTCTGCTACTTTTATGCCATCACACGCTGCACTCATAATACCACCTGCATAACCAGTCCCTTCGCCCGCTGGATAAAATCCGACAAACGTTCCTTCCATTTGCAAATTTCTTGCAAAACGCACAGGAGAAGAACTTCTGGTTTCTACTGCAGTCATCACAGCATCGTCGCTGTCAAATCCAGCGAGTTTTCTGCCAAGATGCGGCATGGCCTCCCTGATGGATGTCACCGCAAATTCCGGTAGCGAGCCGATTACCGCTGCAGCGTCTTCCTTTTCATCTCGAAAGGCTGCCCAGGTCGTCTTAGGCGGCAGATACCTGCCACCGCCATGGAGAAAAGCCAGCTGTTCATACTTTTCTTGAAATGCAATGCCTGCAAGAGGGTCGGGTGAAGCAAAGTCTTCACATCGCACATCGACAAGCAGCGCACTGTTGGCAGTCCCGCTATTTCTTGCACGATTGCTCATGCCATTTGTAACCACACCACCTTCTTGAGAAGACGCCGTCACAACCTGTCCGCCCGGACACATGCAGAAAGTATAGACACCGCGTCCATTTTCACAGTGATAAGCCAGCTTATAGTCTGCTGGCGGCAATCCTTTGGCATCTCCATACTGCGCTGCATCGATCAAGGCCTGGGGATGCTCAATGCGTACGCCGATGGAAAATGGCTTCTGCTGCATTTTAATCCCGCGCGCCGCAAGGTAACGAAAGGTGTCCCGTGCACTATGTCCTGCAGCAAACACCACATCGGCTGTGAAAAGCTCTTCCGAAACACCATCCTTTTCCACCAGCACCGATGTTACCGCACCATCTTTGGTCTTTAACGCCACGAACTTTGTATCAAAGCGAATTTCACCGCCCAGTCTGATGATTTCTGTCCGCAAATTCTTTACTACGGTCCGGAGCACATCTGTACCGATATGCGGCTTTTGTTTATATAAAATATCTGGATCTGCCCCAGCTCTGACAAAATCCTGTAGCACTTTCCGAATTCTAGGGTCTTTAATCCCGGTCGTCAGCTTGCCATCGGAAAAAGTCCCCGCGCCGCCTTCACCAAA
>CANBFZ010000310.1 GCA_947367725.1 uncultured Eubacterium sp. | reverse complement strand
GCCATATAAGGATGTGCGCTGCAACAAGGAAATTTTTGATGAAGTGCGGACGGCGTATCCCGATATGCTTGGCGTCGCTTTTGTTATGAACGAGGAGGAGATTGCAGCTGCTATTGCCAATCCCAACGGCATGGTTGCCAGCGATGCAATCATCAATCATGGAAACGGACATCCCAGAGCGGCAGGTACTTTTCCACGTGTACTGGGCAAATATGTGCGGGAAGAGCAGATTTTGCCACTGCTTGATGGACTGCGAAAAATGACGTTAGAGCCGGCGATTCGGTTAAATCTGTCTCAAAAGGGGCGAATTGAAGTAGGATGCGATGCGGACTTAACTGTTTTCAATCCGGATACGATTATGGATGGCGCGACTTTTTCTGACCTGCATGTGCAGCCGGAGGGCATTGCTTATGTATACATCGGTGGTGCACTGGCGCTTTCCCAGAAGAAAACAGTAAATGACAGACTAGGTAAGTTTATTAGTTATAGATAAATTCGTTTCGTAGTGCTATAATAAAGAAAAAAGAGAAGGTGACAGCCATGAATTATACCGAATTGAAAGAGAAGATTGTTGCTGCAATCGAAGCCAATCGTGCAGAACTGACTGCGTTGAACGACGATCTTGCGGATCATCCGGAAATTTCCGGACAGGAATATGAGACATCTCGTAAAATCGTGGAATTATTAAATGCCCATGGATTTGAAACAGAATATCCGTTTGAAGGTTTGGCCACCGCATTTAAGGGTGTTTATGGTGCAAACGATCATAAATATAAGATTGCCATTCTGACAGAGTATGACGCACTGCCGGAAATTGGGCATGCCTGCGGACACTGTCTCAGCGGCTCCATTAGCATTTTGGCTGCCTTGGCAACAAAAGACCTGCAGGAGGAACTCAATGCGGATATCCATATCATCGGAACGCCGATTGAGGAAACCGACGGCGCCAAGTGTGCCATGGTAGAAAAGGGTGTTTTTGATGGCTATGATATGGCAATTATGGTGCATTTGTACAATGCCAGTCTGCTGACGCCGAAATTACAGGGATTGGCATCGTTTATGTATGAATTTCAGGGCAAAGCCGCCCATGCATCTGCAGCACCATGGGAAGGAAAGAATGCGTTTAATGCGGCGCAGTTGATGTTTCATGCAGTGGATATGCTGAGACAGCATTCTAAACTGGATGCCCAGTTCCACGGTATCATCAGAAATGGCGGCGAAGCGCCAAATATTGTGCCGGAGAAAGTCGCTTTAGAATTCTATATTCGGGCGTTGGATAAACGATATTTGCAGGAACTGATTCAAAAAGTAGACGACTGTGCCAAAGGTGCAGCCATTGCAACCCAGACTACCTGGAGTAAATATCCGACAGCGCCGGCTTATGATAATATGAAAGCAAACCCGACAGGGGTTGCTGCGCTGGCTGAAATATATGAGGAATTGGGGATTGTCGTCAACGGTGATTCAGAGAAGATTTTTGGTTCCTCCGATGCAGGCAATGTCAGCTTTGCCTGCCCAGCATTCCATCCTTGTCTGCAGGTTACAGAGCCAGATGTGCCAATTCATACCAGAGCTTTTGCAGATGCGATGAAGACAGAACGGGCGCATCAGGCTCTCTCCGACGGCGCCAAAATTATTGCGCTGCAGATTGCGAAGATTTTCAGCGATGAAGAAAAGATTCAGGCGATGCAGGAGGATTTTGCAAGAAACTGATACGATGTGAAGAAAAAAGGCTGTTAACATAGGAAATATCGATGATTCGATATTTCCGCATGTTTCAACGTATGCTTCGCATACGCCTCCACGCATTGCATTCGCTTCGCTGTCTGTTTTGCCTAGCCAGCTAAAGCCGGGGCAAAAAGGCAAGAAAAGCACCTTGCGAAGTGTCGTCCCGGAGTGGACGACATGTGTGCATAGGAATCTTTGATTCCGTTATGCACACTTTTTTTATAACGAGGACATGGAAATGAAACGAAGAAGCAGAATCGTTACAATACTTTTACTTTTGTGTCTGACGGTTTTGTTGATAAGCTGTGAGTCAGCGACAGAGCAAAACATTGTAACTGAAGATGTAATGATAAAAAATGCAGAAGGCACGTATACCAGAGCGCAGATTATCCTGCCAGATCATTGGCAGCAGAAAAAACTGCCGCTGGTGTCTTTGAGTCATGGATTTCATGGCACCATGAACAGTGCAGGCGGAAAATATTTAGCAGTCTACCTTGCCCAGCACGGGATTGCGACAATCCGGATGGATTTCAGCCATTACAAAGAGGCTGATCCTAAGGCAGAGCAGACTTGCCAGTATACCGTAGATACGATGGTAGCTGATCAGGTTTTATGTATTGATTACATGATTTCTCATTACCAGATTGATGAAGAAAGAATCGGTCTGTTTGGCAGAAGTCTTGGGGGACGTGCTGCTATGGTCTGTGCCAATGAAAGTGCAGGTGGATATCACTATCAAGCATTGGTTTTAGTAGCACCAGCAGGTAATCGTACGGCGTTTCAGCGTTATATGGGCGGGCAGAAAGCATGGGAACAATATAAAAAAACTGCAGAAGAAGAAGGCAGTGTGGAACATCAAGGAGTCGTGCTAACGCCTGCATTTTTCCACAGTATCGAATCTTATGTGCCTTCTGAACGCGGCGATCAATTTCATGCGCCGGTGCTGGTGATCTATAATACAGAGGATCATGTGGTGCTGCCATCAGCGTCACTGGAATGTGCTAAGGCGTATGAACAGGTAAAAACGATAGAAATTACTTCAGCAGAAAGTCCTCACGGATATGAAATGGGGTTTACAGATTCAGAAATTAAAGATATGCTATTTTCAGAAATCGGCGCATTTTATCTGAAGCATCTATAAGGGATAGAAACTGTGCAGGCAAAAAAACTGTCAGATTTCCAAAAATTTATAGTGCTATCTGTTTGCAAATGCGGTATAATAATAGTAGCCTAGAACTCGCGTTAAGGATTCATAATTGAACCTACACTTTCGCAACGGGAATCCGGGTCCTGGGAAGCCTATGTCAAGCCTCCATCGAGTGGAAGACAGAAGCCCC
>CANBFZ010000309.1 GCA_947367725.1 uncultured Eubacterium sp. | reverse complement strand
GAACCCCCACGGTTTCCCACACGGACCTGAACCGTGCGCGTCTGCCAATTCCGCCAAGACCGCCTATTCAATTTTATCAGCAGCGTTCCTGCCGACTATTCCATTATACACAATTGAGAAAAAAATGCAAGCAAATTTTTCAACTTTTTCTCATCTTTTTCGTATTTTTATCTGTACATGCGTTTTGAAACAGACCTGTAATACAAAACACCCTATTTTCTATGTTATAAAGTCAGCCGCTCCTATAGGAGCGGCTGAAATACCTGTGGCGTTTTAACCACACTGTCCATGTTTATTCGTTTTCTGCCATGATTGCATCAAATTCTTCAACTACACGCTTAAAGAGTTCTTCGTCTTCGATGTCAACCAGTTCAAATTCGTCTTCCCCGACTTCGTTATATCCGTAAAGATATACATCATCAGAATCATCAAGCGGAATCAGTGCAATATAGTCCTTGCCGGCATGATCAAAAATTCCCATAATTTCACATTCCAGTTCAACGCCGTCATCAAATTCCAAAGTGATGATATCGGCTTCTTCCTGCATGTTGTTCTTGTTATCTGCCATATTAATCCTCCATTTCGCCGGAATATGCCGGCTTCCAATTATTTCTTCGTTATCTTAATAATATACCATTATTGCCGAAAATTATCAACTAAAATATTCTTTTATGTTTTTCGCAATGGTTTCTGTGATCCCCGGCACCTCCATCAGCTGCGCAGCAGAAGCGTGTTTTATATTCTCGATGGAATCAAAATGATACAGCAGAGCGTTCCGTCTGGTTGGTCCCACACCGCTGATGTTATCCAGTACAGAGCGAATCGTATTCTTATTTCTCAGATTTCTATGATACTCAATGGCAAAACGATGTACTTCTTCCTGCATCGTTCCTGCATATTTGAACAGAATCGGTCGATCTCGCAATTCCATTTCTCTGCCGTCTTCAAAGACGATGGCACGTGTTCTATGGCTGTCATCCTTTGCCATACCAACCACGGGAATGTCAAGACCTAATGCCAGCAATACTTTACGAGCCGCACTGACCTGTCCTTGCCCGCCATCCATAAAAATCGCATCCGGCAGTTTTGCAAAAGCGGGATCGCCTGCCTTCGCCCTTTTAAACCTGCGGTAAAGCATTTCCTGTAAACTGCCATAATCATTTGGTCCTTCGATGGTCTTTATTTTAAATCTGCGATAATCTCTGCGAATCTGTTTCGTACCTTCAAAAACCACCATAGCACCCACAGAGTCCACCCCGTTCGTATTAGAAATATCATAGGATTCAATCCGATACGCCGCTTTGTCCGCTGGTGTGTATCCTGCCTGCTGCAGAACATCCGCCACCTGCTGCCGCACCGCATTCTGCTTTTCTTCATTGAGTTTTGCTTTCTGCGACAGGGTCTTTGTCATTTCGATGCAGTCACTCTGTGCCATCTTAAGAAGCGCTCTCTTTTCCCCTTTCTGTGGTACAAAAATCCGTACTTTCCTGCCATCTCTGCGGAGAAATTCTTCTAAAAGTGTCCGATCAGCAGGTTCTTCTTCCACCAGAATCTCTGGCGGTACAATGGCCCACTGACTATAATACTGCTTGATAAACTCCGTTACCATCTCGCTGCGGGCATCATTATCTCCAGTCTGAATCTGAAAATTTTCTCTTCCGGAAAGTTTTCCGTCACGCACGGTAAACAGTACAATGAAAGAATGCGCCTGATCTTTCACCGGCAATACAACATCCAAATCTTTGTCGTGCACCATGGTCACCCGCTGTGTCTCAGAAATAGCCTGAATGGAGAGAATATAGTCTCTGTACTTAGCCGCCTCCTCAAATTCCAAGTTCTCTGATGCTGCTTCCATGCGTGCCGTCAAGCTGCGCAGCAGTGGCTTCTCTTTTCCGCTGAGAAACGCCAATACCTGCTCAATCTGCTGTCCATAAGCTTCCATGCTGATTTTGCCGGTACACACCCCTCTGCACTGATGAATATGAAAGTTCAGACAAGGTCTGTGATTCTGCGGGAATTCTCTGGCACTACACCGCTTCAGCGAATAAATATTAGATAAAAGTTCCACAATCTGATTCACTGCGCGTGCATCGCTATAAGGTCCGAAATATTTATTTCCGTCTTTTGCAATCATTCTGGTTTTCACAACTCTGGGAAAATCTTCTGTTGTCGTCACCTTAATGTAAGGGTAGGTTTTATCATCTCGAAGCAGCACATTATACTTCGGCATGTACTTCTTGATCAGATTGCATTCTAAAATCAGCGCTTCCATCTCCGTGCTGCAGGTAATATACTCAAACTCTGCGATGTGAGAAACTAGCGCCCGTACCTTCGGGTTGGTTTTGGCCGCACTTTGAAAATACTGTCTGACACGATTTCGCAGGGATATCGCTTTCCCTACATAAATGACCTGTCCTAATTTATCTTTATGCATATAAACCCCCGGACAATCCGGGAGTTTTTTTAAATTTTCTTTGATATCAAACATGCTAGAAACGCCAGTCCCTTTCCTTATGTTCCTGCTCTCTGCGCATTTCTTCCATGGCAATCTCCATAATCTTCTGCTGCCGCAGTCTCTTTTTTCGTCTGCGTGCTCTAGCTCTTGCTGCTGAAATCCATATATAAGCAAAAGATCCAATCAAAAGACACACACCGATTAATACAGCGGCCAGGTTAGAAATTCCAAGATAAGACGTAAACCAGCCTGTGTCAATATCTTCTTTAATAATCAGATCCACTTCATTTACCAGCTCATCTCCGGCATAGATTTGTAGTGTTCCGGCTACAGTGCCTGCTTTCACAGGTGCTTCAATGTCGCTGCGCATCACCGTCTGCACGCCAACTAGAGATTTAGATGCCTGCTTCGGTAAATATGCGTAACCCTCTTCTGCAGTATAGGTTTCTACACTGGTTTTTTCACCGTGCTTAATGCGAACCTTCCCTTTTTCTTTATCTTTACCGATGACCTTGATTCCCTCTACTTTGGCACAGGCATAATCAATCAGCTGATTGACATCGTTAGTACGCGCCTCTATGGTGTCTCCTAGCACAACAATATAAAGCTCC
>CANBFZ010000308.1 GCA_947367725.1 uncultured Eubacterium sp. | reverse complement strand
AGAATACATTGTACGGAACGCCAGCCATTTCAATGATACCCATGTTGGTAGATTCAGGATACCAGCTGCATACGAAGTTTACGCCGCAGGTGAATGCCGACATCAAGACAACCTGCCCGCCGACAGAGCCTGCAGAAGTGCCTGCAAACAATGCGAATGCCAGTGCGCCGAAAATCGGCATGGTGATGCCGGAAACGCCGCTTGTAGACTGCAGTACCAGTGCGATCAGAAGATATACAACAATGGCTGCAATCGCGAACGCCCAAAGTGGTACACCGGACAAGAAACTCTGAATCCAATGGATAAAGGTGATACTCATCCCGGATTCTCTGGAACCCATGAAGATAGAAATTCCTCTGGAAGCCGCAAGTACCATGACAACGCCCATCAGATCCCTGCAGCCCTCGATAAAGGTGCTGACCCACTCATGCAGATCCATTTTGTTGATCAAACCGATGACGATAGCACCGATGAGCCATGTAACAGAAAACTCATCAAAATACCACCAGCCAAAAGACACGAAGTTGTCAGTACCAAGCAAGTTGCCAAAGAATGTACCGCTCAGCTTCGTCTGCAGAATGTTCACATATTCAAACATGGTCTGATTGCCTACAGGAATAGAATCCCAAGGCACGTAACCCAGTACGCAGGCAAGAATGACAATACCGAACGTAATCAGAGAAGCTTTGTGCCGTCCTGACATTTTATTCGTCTCCGCAGAAGCCGTCTCTCCTTCATCCGAACGAATCGGAACCTGTACACTTTCGATGCCGGCAACACAGGATTTCATCGGGTCTTTCTTGACCATATTAGCGTAACGAATAACAGAAAAAATACCAAAAGCCAGCAGTGCTGCCAAAAGTACCAGACGCAGTAAAATACCAGAACCCAGAGACAGTTCATCATTCCCGATGGCAGCAACCGCAGCGCCGATGGCATATGGATTGACAACGTCAGCCATATTACCGCAGACTGCACCGATCAAAATAACCTGAATACCAGTCATAACGTCATAACCCGCCTTTACAAACAGTGGGATAATGATAATTGCATAAGCAGGAAGTTCTTCCCACGCGCCGTAAACTGTTCCCATCAAAGCAAATACAATCATCAGAAGTGCAATCAGCGTATTGCCCTTGAACTTTCTGACCAGTACACTGATGCCGGCATCCATTGCGCCGGTTTTTGTAAGTACCGCAAGCAGTCCGCCAGATACCAGAATCGCCATGGCAACATCAGCGGCATTGGCAAAGCCTTTGATCGGCGCCAGAAAAAAGTCCCAGATGCCTACAGGGTCAGTCCCTGCGTTTTCAATCATGTTTCCGTCTGCATCGAAGGCAGCATTATAAATAATTTCGCTGTTTCCCGCCTCGTCGGTGGTTACGACAGAGGTCGGCACAAACCAGGTCATGATGCCTACGATAAACAGAAACATCATGACGATAATTAATGCAGGCGGCATTCTGAATGTTTTCTTCATTGTGAATACCTCATTTCTTTTTTATCTTTATTTTGCAAGCTGATAAATCGCCTCTACCATAACCTGCAGCCAGACTTCTAAATGCTTCAATGCAAGACATTCGTTCGCCTGGTGCATGGTATCAATCTGGTCAGGCAATAAGCAGCCAAACGCAACACAGTTGTTGATGGTTCTGGAGTACGTTGCACCGCCAGAATACATCGGCTGGCTTTCCCTGTCTCCAGTTACAGTTCTATACGCTTCCATCAGTGTAGAAACCAATTTGGAATCTTTTGGCACATACAAAGAATTTTCCTTGGAGGCTACGGCAAATGAATAACCAGTCCCCTGCAGCTTTTCTTTTACTTTTTCTTCAATCTCCTCTACTGGGATTCTCACAGGAATTCTGCTGTCACACCAGAATGTCAGGCTTCCATCTTTTACGAACACTTTTCCGATATTCAGCGTCAGTTTGCCGCCGTCTTCGTCTTCTGTAGCAATCCCCATCTTTTCACCAAACAAGCAGGTGCCGAAATGCTGATTATAAAAATCAACCACTTCTTTCAGCGTGCCGCCAATTGGCATCCGAGAAAGCAGTTCCATCATATGGCTAATCGCATTTTTGCCTTCCTGCAGATGGGCAGCATGCGCCCCGACTCCCTTTACTGTTAGTTTCAGTTCATTGTTTTCTATTTCATATGCAAACATGGCAGGGTCTTCACTTTCTGCCATGGCAGCTTTCAGTGCTTCTTCCAAATCCGCAGACAAAACTACTTCTGCAGAAGAAGGAACCGAATTAAAGGCACTGCCGCCTGCAATATGCATCTTTTCTGTAATCGACTTGGACAAAGTATACTGCAGCATGCCCATTTCAGCATAGGTCAGCGGAAATTGCGAGTCAGGGGAAAACGCGACTGTTGGCAGTTCTGGTTTTACCTGATGCAGATAATAGTCCATGCATCCCCAATTGGTTTCCTCGTTGGTGCCCAAAATCACACGAATTCTCCGTTTCAGCGGAACGCCCGCATCTCTAAGAATCTTCATTGCATAAAGACAGGTCACCAGCGGTCCTTTGTCATCTAAGGTTCCTCTGCCGTAAATTTTTCCGTCAGCAATTACGCCGCCCCACGGATCAAAATCCCATCCATCACCGGCAGGCACCACATCTACATGCCCCAGGATTCCAACCATTTCTTCCCCTTCGCCCATTTCGATATGGCCGACATAGTTGTCAAAGTTTTCCGTGCGGAATCCCATCTTCTCACCTAGTTCCAGTGCTGCATGTAGCGCTTTCGCAGGCTCTTCACCAAAAGGCATGCCTGGTTTTGCTTCTCCTTCTACGCTCTTTATCTGACACAACGCAGAAATATCCTTTGCTAAGGGCTCCATCACAGATTTGATTTCTTTCGTAAAATCCATAGATTCATCTCCTTTTTTATGATTACAATACTGTATTTTACCACAATTACGGTGTGCCCAATGCTGCGGCAACCACCGCCATGTGCAGATACTCATCCACTGTGTTTCCATGTTCTCTCAGGCGTCAGAATCTTTGATTCTGCTTACGCCGTGAGGTTATTATACTGCGGCAATTCCTTTTAACATAGAATCGAA
>CANBFZ010000307.1 GCA_947367725.1 uncultured Eubacterium sp. | reverse complement strand
TGTGCGATACCCAAGTGCCAGAAAATCAGAAAGTTCTTCTAACGTGGCAAGGTGCAGCATTAGATTGACGCGAATCGGCAGCAGCCCTTCCCTGTCAAGTTCTTCGTATGCCTGCAAAATTTCTGTAAAATGGCCAGCACGAAGCAGTTCAAAATCATCGGTCTGCGCAGAAGTCATTCCCGCTGAAACATAACGATTGCACGCCGCAAGAATACACTTTTTAATGCGCTCTACCCCTAGCGTTGGAATCATTCTGTAAATGATTTCCGTTGCCAGTCCAGTCAGCACGCCTGTTGCCACTTCATGGGCGTCTGTCAGGATCATACCGCCCTCAATCTGCTGTGGTTTGTGCAGCAGACCGCCAAGTTCCAGCACGTTGGTGGTTACGACACAAATTTGTGCACAGGTTCTGGTCAATACCAAAAAATATGCGCCGAATTCCTCGTCTAAGTCCTCTCTTGTCGGCATTTTCTTAGTATCAAACTGGTTTTGATCCCATCCGCGACCTTCTACCCACTGGCCGGGTTTAATTCCATTCTCCTTGATATAACGGCGCAAACGGTCTTTCAATTCATCCAGGCTCCGGCAGTCATTTAAATCTGCGACTTCCAGGCTATACCCATAACTCAAAAGGTGCAGATGGCTGTCGTTAAATCCTGGCAGTACCGTCTTTCCTTGCAGATCGATGATCTGGCATGCGGTCCCCGCTGCTTCCTGCACCGCCTCATTCGTACCAACACACGTAATCAGCCCGTCTTCTACCGCAACGGCTTCAAAGCGGTGCTCTGCTGTATCCATAGCGTATCCGTTGGCATTGATAAATACTTTCTTCATATTTGATTCCTTTCTCCACTACACGCCGCAGTGGGTTTCTACGATGGAAATACTATGGATCTGCTGCGGAGGAACCAGAAGCGGATTTCCATCCAGTACAGTAAAATCACTGCAGTAGCCTGGCGCAATGCGCCCCATCTGTCCTTCCATTTTTACTGTATAAGCAGGCGCCTTTGTATAAAGTGCCAATGCCTCATAAGGCGACAGCCTTTCTTCCGGTAAAAATCCGCCTGCCGGTCTCCCCTGCAAATCCGTCCTGGTAACAGCTGCCTGCATCCCGTAAAGCGCATCGCAGCGCTCCACCGGGCAGTCCGAACTACCACTAATCATCATACCTTTTTCTAACATGGTGCGCCATGCATAAAGCGCATATGCTTGACGAAGATCCAGTTTCTGTTCCGCCACTGCATAATCGGTCGGTACAAATGCCGGCTGAATATCTGCCAAAATCCCCGCTTGCGCCATTCGGTCTAAAAGAGGCTCCGTCGCAATTTGGCAATGCACCAGTCTAGGGCGGCAATCTGTTCCATACTTGTTTTGGAAAGGCGTGATCACACGTATGGCCTGTTCCATTGCTCTATCACCGATACAGTGACATAACAGCTGCATCCCGCTTTCATAACTTTCCCGAACCAACAACTCTAACTCTGCATCGCTGAAATTGAGAAGTCCCCGCTGCCTGCGATTTCTGTAAGGTACGGTTAATGCTGCCGTCTCAGCACCCAAAGAGCCATCCAAGATCAGCTTTAATCGTTTCCAGGAGAACCACTGGTCATCAGCAATCTCTACAAGAATCTTTTGCAACTGCCGGAATTCTTCCAGGGAAGATACCTGAATCTGCGCAAACACGCGTACAGGCAGGCGCTGCTGCTTTCGCAGGTTATCATAGGCACGTAAAATTCTCTCTTTCGACGTAAAATCCGAAAACGCTTTCATGTCATCACACTGCACCGCCGTAAAGCCCCTTGCCTTGATTTCCCTTAACGTCTCTTCAATCACCTGTTCAATTTCTTTGACGGAAAGCGCCGGTTTATGCACCAGTACCATGTCAGCAATCGCATCCTCATAAATTCTCCCATCTGGCGTACCGTCAGGATACCTGCCGATATTCTGATTGTCCAGATAGGTATTATGGTCAATCCCTGCCAATTCCAAAACTTTGCTGTTTACCGCCGCAATATGAATGCAGACCCGCTTGGCCAAGACATAATGACAGTCTGAAACGCGGTCTAAATCTTCCCTGCTAAGCAGTCGTTTGTCCGGAAAATGTTCTTGATTCCAACGGCTTCCGATGATCCAGCTTCCTGCAGGAATCTGCTGTTCTGCAATGAATGCTCGCATGCGCCGCACCACATCTTCTGCAGAAACGGCTTCCGATAAGTCCACACAATACCGCTGATTATACCCATACTCCACCAGATGCATATGACTGTCATGAAACCCGGGTGTTACCACGCGGCCTTGCAAATCAATCCATTCCGTCATTTCATCCTGCCTTGTAAAACCAATGTCCTCCTCGTCCACATCCACTGCCTGAATCACACCATCTTCAACCAGAAAGTTTGCAGCAATGGGATGGTCAGAATCCATCGTAATCATTGTTCCGTTATAATAGAATGTTCTATTCATCGTTCTCTTGTGCTCCTCCTATTTTATGATTGTATCTGAGAAGCGTATTTTTTCTGTATATAAAACGTATTTTTTCCGTTTTTCTGTAAAAACGAAAAAAATTCGCCAAAATACTTTTGCGGCTACTATTTTCCATTCCAAATACTCTTAAAACATTGACATTGTACTGCAAGCGCAGTAAAATCTAGAATAGGTATGCAATCATGCCATCGCAGAATCGCAAGCCAAAAATAGGGAGGATATTCGTTTTATGTACCATTGTCATATACGATTCTACTGCATCGGCAACCGGCACCGGGTATTGAAACAGCTCAGGGCACTAACCCCCTTTGCACAGTTTTCCCATGCATTTCTCGAAAGTGATCACATCGAGAAAGTCCCGGCATCACAAGCTGATGTCATTTTCGCAAGTCTGCCGACAACAGATTTACAGACACAGCTGTCACAACTTTTGGCATGGAAAAAGCCAGAAGCACAGCTCATCCTGCTTACAGCAGATCCTACAGACATAGAGACATTGACCGATTGCGTTCCGGCACTGACTGATATCTGGGCGCAGTCTAGTTCTGATGCGTTATTAATGTTCCACATCCAAAAGTGGTATCAGGACTACA
>CANBFZ010000306.1 GCA_947367725.1 uncultured Eubacterium sp. | reverse complement strand
GAAGTATGGAGAAGATACAACATCTATCTGGAATGGCTCATGAGCGTATATGCAAGAATCATGAACATTATCCACTTCATGCACGATAAATATGACTACGAAAGATCCCAGATGGCATTCCTGGATTCTGAAGTAAAGAGACTGATGGCGTTTGGTGTTGCAGGTTTCTCTGTAGCAGCTGACTCCCTGTCTGCAATCAAATATGCCAAGGTTACTCCAATCAGAGATGAAAACGGTGTCATCGTTGACTTTGAGACTGAGGGTGATTTCCCTAAATACGGAAACGACGATGACAGAGTAGATGAACTGGCAGTGAAGATTTCCGAAAAATCCATTCAGGAACTGAGAAAACAGCCAGCTTACAGAAACGCAGTAACAACTCTTTCCGTACTGACTATCACTTCCAACGTTATGTACGGTAAGAAGACCGGTAACACGCCTGACGGAAGAAGAGCGGGCACACCGTTTGCACCAGGTGCAAACCCAATGCACTGCAGAGATAACCACGGTGCAGTTGCATCCTTAAACTCTGTAGCTAAGATTGACTGGGATACTTGTCAGGATGGTATTTCCAATACCTTCAGCATTACACCGGATTCCCTTGGTAAAGACAGAGAAGATAGAAAAGAAACTCTGGTTAAGCTACTCAGCGGATACTTCGGTCAGGGGGCACACCACCTGAACGTAAACGTGCTGAACAGAGAAGTACTGATGGATGCTTATGACAATCCAGATAAATATCCTTCACTGACCATTCGTGTATCTGGATATGCAGTAAGATTTAACGCATTATCCAAGGCCCATCAGAAGGAAGTCATCGAGAGAACCTTCCACGAAGGACTGTAAAGATTTGAGACAAAGGGGAATATCGCAGGGCGTTATTCCCCTTTTTTCGCTACAATACACTTTTCTTTAATGACAGGAAGAGCGTCAAAGGACGCTTTGAAACAGGAGGAAGACGGCATGAATTTGGGACTTCTGCATTCCATAGAAACCTTTGGTGCGGTAGACGGACCGGGTATTAGAACGGTATTTTTTCTGCAAGGCTGTCCGGCAAGGTGCGCTTACTGCCATAATCCGGACACCTGGCGCACTGACGGCGGGCATCGCGCTACCATTGGAGAAATTGTTGCTCGCGCAAAGCGTGGCGTTCCTTATTATGGTGATGACGGTGGCGTAACGTTTTCTGGTGGGGAGCCCCTGATGCAGGGCAAGTTCGTTTCTGAGGCAATCAATGCCTTGAAAGAAGAGGGCATCAGCAGTGCAATTGATACCAGCGGCACTTACTTTGACAAAGATTCAGAAGCAGCCATTGCTGTAGCAGACTTGATTTTACTGGATATTAAGCATGTACACGCTGAGGAATTTCATAAGCTGACCGGCAGATATCAGGAAACGCTGTTTAAAGTCATTGATGCGATGAACCGTTTTGGGAAGCATGCTTGGATCAGACAGGTGATTCTACCCGGATATAATGATACGCCGGCATATATTGAGGCGCTGAACAGCTTTATTCGGCCGATTAAGTATGTGGACAAGATAGAACTACTTGGCTATCATAATATGGCGGTCAACAAGTATGAAAAGCTGGGAATTCCGTATAAGCTGGCGGATATGGCGCCAATGAACAAAGAGCGCCTTGCGCAGCTCAATGCGCTGGTAAGAAGATAGTACGCAAAAGAATCGGTCCGGGAAGTCCCGAACCGATTCTTTTTGTGGTTTTATAACATAGAAAATACTGTTTTTCAATATTTTCGTTAAGCTTCTAATGCTTCTAAAGCCTCTTTCTTTTCTCTTTCTCTTTCGATGAGAATCTTTTCGTATTCTTCGTCGCTCATCTTGGTCATGGTGATGCCAGTGTAGCCGAAGATGATGGATACTACTGGGTTCAGCCAGTTCAAAATCGCAAACGGAATATAGCTGCTGTCGACTGCAAGGAACTCTCTCATGGTTGCACCGCAGGTGTTCCATGGGAAGAAGTTGGAAGTGATGGTTCCAGAGTCTTCCAAACATCTGGACAGGTTCTTTGGAGCCAATCTCATATCTTCGAAAGCTTCCTTGAACATTCTGCCCGGTAATACTAATGCTAAGTACTGGTCACAGCAGACTGCGTTTACAAAGATGCAGGAGAATTCTGTAGCCAGAACCAAACCGCCTCTGCCTTTGGCAACTTTCAGAAGCAGCCCTGCAAAGGTTCCCATGATTCCGGTTACGTCTACGATACCGCCAAAGCACATTGCGCATAAGATGATGGAAATGGTCCAAAACATGCCCTGCATACCGTCACAGGATAACAGACTTGCCAGTTCTTCGATGACAGCGGAAGCGCCTTCTGGAACGGAACCCATGGAAACGCCATTGTTCAGGATGTTGAAGATATTGGCACTTAAATCATCTTCAATGGCAGCTTCGATAAACGGCTTATTCCAGAACATAAGAGGAATACCGATAAATACGCCGCCCAAAAGTGATGGCAGTGCTGGCAGTTTCAGAATGACTGCTGCGATGACAAATACTGGTGGAATCAATGCGATGACGCTGATATTGGAAGATGCTTGGATGAACTCTGTGATTTCAGTCAGCACGCCCAGATCAGGCGCATTGGAAGAAGAGTGCATGAAGCCCATAACAGCGTAGGCAACCAGTGCAATCACCAAGGAGGTTCCTGTGGTATAAATCATGTGTTTGATATGGTCAAACAGGGAAGCACCAGCCATTGCAGGCGCCAGATTGGTTGTATCAGACAACGGAGACATTTTGTCACCGAAATAAGCGCCGGAAACAACTGCACCTGCAGTCATCGCTACAGGGAAACCGAGTGCAGTACCCACACCGATCAAGGCAACACCCATGGAACCTGCTGTAGACCAGGAAGAACCAGTTGCCAGTGATACGATGGAACAGAGGATACAAGCGGTTACTAAGAAAATGCTTGGGCTGATGACTTTGATCCCATAATACATCATAGAAGGAATCGTGCCGGCAGCCATCCAAGAAGCAATCATACAGCCTACGATGGCTAAAATTAAACATGCCTGCATGGATCTGTTAATCGATGCCAGAATACCTTTTTCCAGA